>JBDUAU010000014.1:0-1834 GCA_040004485.1 Saprospiraceae bacterium | reverse complement strand
TGCAGATATCAGGGTAAAATAATTAAGGATATTATTGTCCTTAATACAAAAATCTATTTTATCTTAGCCATGATATTTGTATATCACCTAAAAATCCGAATATGAAAAAAAGAGCAGTTTTTATTATCATAGTTGTCTTCCTTTTGGGTTCAATCAAGGCGCAGGACGTAATTAAAACTGCCGAACCAGCATTTTCAAAGCTTGCGGGTTATCATGTCGGGGTAGTTCAGATTTTTTTTGCTATCCATAAAGGAGAAACTACTTTTTTTGATGAGTCCAAATTTTACTCTATCGGATTCCCGGTAGGCATCACCTTAAGCACTGCAGGTAAAACTAAATTCGATGTAGAATTTGTGCCTTTTATTAAGCCTAATGTGAAAACAGATCTTCCCTATCAGGTGCATTTATTATTTCATCCCGGTGTACTATTTCCTCTTCATGATGGATGGACTTTTGGATTAAGGTTGGCTTTTGAGGTAGGCGAAGGACAATTTGGGTTTACTCCATTGCTCAACAAGTCATTTAAGCTAAGTGAGCACTCTAATTTTTTTGTGGAACTGGTTGCTCCAGGCAGATTCGGGCCTGAAAAAGACTCTGGATATACTCAATTAGGAGGCCTGCATTTGGGCTTTGGTTTTTGATTAAAATTTGTTCTCTACCCCATTTTTTCGCTAGGACCGCGCAGTATCAGAAACGATTGATATATCCTAAATGAATCCGTGCATTTCCAAAATCAAGGGCATTGCCACTTTGAGCACCGACTGCAACCCGCATTCCGAAAATTCCTGCTTTTGTTTCGAGATTGAGACCGATACCTAAGCCGTATGGCTTGTCCTCATACGGATGATCGGCATCGACATTTTTGGTAAAAGCATAATCGCCGAAGAAGGACACATAACTGCCTCCTCCAATGATGAGACGATATTCAGCGGTGAAAATGGAAAAATACTGAGCAAGAATTGATTCTTCATCAAACCCGCGCAGCCTCGCATATCCGCCAAGCCTGAATAATTCATTTGTAAAAAGTTTGCTCCCACTTTTCAGTATACCTGCATCCGCAGCTACAAGAATCGTTGATCTTGTACCCCATGGAATAAAATACTGAACGACTCCTTCAAGTGAAACTCTCGACGAATTTTCACGCAGACTATCATATAAGGTGCTGTAATTAAAATCCGGATCAATCTTAGTAAGGTCTTCGATCAGGCTATTTGGAACCACATGTTTTTGACTAAAAGCTACATTCAATGCAACTGAATATCCTTTTCGCGGATTCAAATCGAAATCAAGTCTGTTGCGCGCAACTCCAAGTGTAAGTCCCTTGATTCGTAAATCAACATATTCAGGTAAGTGCTTTGTAGTGAGGATTTGATTTTTATTAATAGAAATAATGTTGGTAGAATGTTGTGTAATACCGGCCTTCACAAACTGGGCCCTTCCGAAAGGCAATGAAATACCTGCTTTCCATTGTATCTCACTATAAAGCGTATCATTTTTTAGCAAATTGAAATCACCATCAACACCAAATGGCAGATCCAATAAATAAGGATAGCTCAGACTCAAATCCAGTTTCTGACTGCGAGGTCGAAGCTTTTCGAGATTAAGAAACATGCGCTCTCCATGAAGCAACTGATTGATCAAATCCAATTTGACATAACCATTGATTGTAATCGCTTTGTTAGCGATTGTTGATGGCTGTAAACCAATCAGAAAATCGAATGAGCTTGCATTGCGATTGTTGAGATAGGTTCGTATAGTTGCTTTTCCTTCAACCAGTATAAGAACAGGGGGAGATATTTGCCTGACAAAACGCAGGTTGATGATTTGTTGCTGA
>JBDUAU010000333.1:0-1836 GCA_040004485.1 Saprospiraceae bacterium | reverse complement strand
ATCATATCGCCTTCCAATTCACCTTTGTCATGGAGATATTTAATCATGAAGAGGCCAAGGATATCTGCTTTGCCTTCTTCAAGAGCTGAATGTTGTTCAAGCAATGCTTCGCGAACAGTACCGGAGCCTGTGATTGTATTTTTTATACCTAATCCGTGAGCTACTTCATGAAACATAGTTGTGGCAAAAAAAGCATCAAAAGTGACATGCTTACGCTGAGATGGATCAATCAATTCATTGCTGATAGGCAGAAGTATTTTATCAAATTTGGCTTTCATCGCATTCTTAAGCTGAAGGCGGCGGGTGCCCTTTTTTAATTGTACTTCTTCATCATTTGGCAGATTGATAGCTATAGTCTTCCCACCTGCATTTGCATCGCCGGCGTAATAGACAACATCATAAGCGTTCAGATCCGTATCATAACCTGGTGTTTCTTTTTTATACACAGCACCCACAGGGAGATTTGACTGAAGAGCGGGAAGGAATTGAGCATAGTGAGCTAATCGTTTACTCCATTCCAAATCTTTCACAAGGACATAAGCCTCGTGGGTGGCCCTGTATCCATAAAGCTGATCTTCATATGTCTCAATGGGGCCTATGACAATATCGATTTTATTGTCTTTCATATCCAGCCAGGCTATATCACTGGCCTGATAGTCATCTGTTCGTAACGCTGTGGCTCTCAATTTAAGATAATTGGATAAGCCTTTATTAGAAGAGAGACCTGCAGCCTGATCTAATAAAACTGCTGCTTGCTCATGTTCTTTTTTAAATAATTGGTGATAAGGAATAGTATAAAGCTGACCTTCAGCATTTCGCCTGACAAAGCTATACATGCCTTTTTTATCATCGATTTTTGCCCCTTCAAATTCAGCTTTGGTCATGTCTTCAGGATAAAAATTTGCTCCTTCAGATTTGGCTTTCGTACCGGGAATGAATGGCTTGTTCCCATCAAGTCTGTCCCATGGTCCATAGTTGGCCAATACAAATGCACGGAGACCCGGATCTTTTATGGAGTCCAATAATTTGTTTTTATCTCCATATGCTTCTACCCAGAAACAATCATCCATTTGTTTCGCAGCCTCAATTAATAATTTAAGTATCGTCTTTTCAGAATCAGACAACATACTCATATCTGTCGTCAGGGTAAACGGCACATACGTACCTAATTTTTTCCCTAGTACAGGATTTATCGAATCCGGATTGAAGAAATCGAGGTAATCAATCGCTTTAGCAGAATCAGGTGTTGTCTGATTTTTGCACGAAAGAAAACCAATCAGAAATGTAACGGAAAAACAAATGAATATGAACTTCATTTTATGACAATTTAATTATACACAATAGACAATAGACAATAGGCAATAAGCAATAGGCAATAGGCAATAGGCAATAGGCAATAGGCAATATTAAAATTGGATAATCAAGATAGGTGAATCTATGTAGTATAGAAAGCAATCATTGGGATACTTTGCGAATAGCAGATGACATAACTATAGGAAAAAACCCAAATTGTAATCTCTATAGTTTCATTATGACAAAATGATCCGTTTCGTTATGAGGACTTTTCCTGATTTGTCCATCAGTATTAATGTATAAATGCCAGGATTGAAATTTGTCAGATTTAATCGATTACCTGATAATGGAGTCCGAAATTTCCTTCCTGTGACATCAATCACATCAACCGAAAAGACAGTTTGGCCGGAAATGATCTGAACATAATCATGAGCAGGATTTGGGAATACATCGAAACTATTTGGCTTGTTCGTATCATCAACAGCTGTTATAACCTGTTCAATTGTATTATTCTTCGAAAGCAACCATAGATCAGGATCAATG
>JBDUAU010000555.1:0-1839 GCA_040004485.1 Saprospiraceae bacterium | reverse complement strand
ATTGATGTTGAAGTCCTTTGGACTTTTGATTGCATTTGTATACATTTTTCTGTGGGTTTCACCCAAGGCCATTGATGTTGAAGTCCTTTGGACTTGAGATAGTACATCCTATATGTCTTGAAGGGGCTCTTTTGTGACCGATAATTTTGTTAAATTTTGTAAAAAGGCTAAAAAATTCTTACAGTGATCCTGAAAGGAATAAATATCAATGGCCGTGGCTGAAACCCACGGAACACTAAAAATTTCATAATTTAGAACATTGTATGAGTCCCTTCAATTTCAAATTCTGCTAAATGGAAGATAAATTTTTAATCCTCACACTTCTGATTGCATCACTGGGATTTATTATTTGGTTCACACTGTCCACATCGTATTTATTACCTGTTCGTTTCCAGGTGCTGTATGATGCTAATCCGCCTTATGTGAATCGTATTTTCAGACGCCGTATTTTTGGCGCCTTCATCTTTGGATTGATTCCAATGTATATCATTAAATGCACGGGGTTGCTGAACAGGCCGTTATTTTCAGATCTGAATATTTCTTTTCATTGGAATGAAAAGGTGAGTTTGTGGTTATTGTGTACTGTCCCCATTGTGTTGATCGTCAATTTCATCACGACAAAAAAATCATCGAGTCTTGAGCAATTTCCTGAAGTACGTGTACGGTTCTGGCGACCCGGCATATTTGTTTGGAGTGCCATTTGGTGGATAGTTTATCTCATCGCATATGAGTTTTTCTACAGGGGCCTGCTATTCCAGTCATTCCGTTTACATCTTTCGGATGCATTGTCCATCATCGCAGCGACTGGTATTTACGCATTGACCCAATATTTTAAACGGAACAGGGTGTCATTTTTTTCCATTGTTTATGGGGCACTTGCTTGTTATATGGTGTTGGATACAGGAAGCATACTGCCGGCCTTGATTCTGCACATCATCAGTACACTTTCAGTTGAATGGTTATCGATCCGGCATCATCCGGAAATGTATTTTATTAAAACCTAAAGCACGTAAACTTCTCTGATCATGCTTCAACGATTAGTGGACATCTCCAGGACGCGGTATACCTGGCATAATGCTACAAATAATGTCATCTGCGAACCCCTACGTTTTTTTTATCCACGTGATGAAAAAGATATCATTGACATCATAAAAGAAGCTGAAGAAAATCATCTGCGTGTACGGGCTGTAGGTTCAGGGCATTCATTTTCTGAGGTGGCGAAAATCAATGATTTTTTGATGGACATGAAATACCTTCGGGATGCAGCCAAATATGAATCACCATGGCTGAAGCAGGGTGCGCTAACCCGGCATTTTGTAATCGCTGATGCAGGTATAACGATACGTCGGTTAAACAGGTTGTTGGACAAGATGGGATTGGCACTTGAAAATATGGGTGCTGTTGATTTTCAGACCGTGTCCGGTGCATTGATGACGGGGACACATGGGACAGGGATTAAGAGGCCTGCTTTTCCGGATATGGTCAGGGCTTTGAGGATTGTAGGTACAGGTGGAAAACTGACACAGATCGAACCCTCAGATGGAATCACAGATCCTGTATTTCATCAGGCGAATAGTCAAATTGAACTGATACAAAATGATGACATATTTTATGCTACAGTATTGAGTTTTGGTGGCATGGGTATTGTCTATCAACTCGTCTTTGAAGTCCGTACAAGTTATTATATCAGCGAGAGGAGATATTTGATTCCCTGGTCAAAGCTCCAAGTTGAAATGCAAAACGGATCATTCATGAAGATGGTGCAGGATAATGATTTTGTGGCACTTCGGATAAATCCATATGTGATGAAAGGAGATAATCTTGCCTCTGTCGTGGTGC
>JBDUAU010000290.1:0-20559 GCA_040004485.1 Saprospiraceae bacterium | reverse complement strand
GAAGAACGTTCTGCCCTGGTCGCCTTCCTTCAGACACTGACAGATGAAGACTACCTGACTGCTCATCGATTTTCGGATCCTTTTACGGAGTAAAACAATCTTAGCGGGTCGGAAAATAACCTCTAAAGCAGGATGTTAAAGTCCTGAAATGGGATATTATTTAGTTGATAAATAATATTTTAATTTATTATATTTGGCCTCCAGTTACCACCTGGCTTTCAATTTGCCGTGGCCGGCATAACATCCAAAAGTCTCACCTTTTTTAAAAAAAAAGGAGATATCTCGGTCCCCAAGTTTTGTGTCAGGTGGTATTGTTTTACCCCTAAATCCCCTAAAGGGGACTTCCACAAATAAGTTTGTTTAGTTACGAAAGGAATTCAATGCTGTCATTGATGAACGATGACATCTCTTCTCCTTTGAGCATGCCCTGATTTAATTTGGCCAGGCGAAGAAGATATGCTGCAAATTTTTCCTTTTTTTCCTGACTGCGCATATTGATCAGTTTTTCAGCGATCAATGGATGATTTGAATTGACGATGACCTGGTAATATTGATCCATCATATCCATTCCATTCCCGCCCTGCATCATCTGCATTTCCTGCATGCGACGCATAAATTCAGGCCTTGTGATCAGCACCGGATGTGCATCAGGGGCCATCGGACGTATGATCAGCTGATGATCTTGTCCTCCCATCAATGAAGTAAATAATTCTTTTACCTTTTCCTGTTCTTTCTCACTGAGTACCGATTCTGTTTTTTCATCTTTTTGGATCAGATGTCCCGGTGTATCTGCATCTACACGGGCAAAGGATAATTTATCTCCTTTATATTCCAGGTGCTGAATAAAATGATTGTCAATGACATGGTTGAGGTGAAGGACATCGTACCCCATGTCTGTTGCATTCCGGATGTATGAAGCATGAATCTCAGGTGAAGGTGTATAGAGCGCTACGATGCGATCATTCTTGTCCGTCTGATTGCCTTTAATTTTTTCTTTATACTCCTCTATGGTGAAATATTTGCCTTCGGTGTTTTTAAGCAGCGCGAAATCAATTGCTTTTTCTGCAAATTTTTCATCGGTGATCATTCCATATTTTACAAAGACGCCGATGTCATCCCATTTTTGCTCATAACCGACTCTGTCGTCTTTAAATAATTTTCCAAGACGCTCTGCAACTTTTTTAGTCAGATAGCCTGTGATCTTCTTCACATTGGAATCGCTCTGCAGATAACTCCGCGATACGTTGAGTGGAATATCGGGGCTATCGATGACACCATGAAGCAATGTCAGAAATTCAGGCACGATCTCTTTGACTTCATCTGTCACATAGACCTGGTTACTGTAGAGATGGATTTTATTTTTTTGCTGATCAAACTGATTACTGATTTTAGGAAAATAGAGAATGCCCGTCAGGTTGAAAGGATAATCAATATTGAGATGAATCCAAAACATCGGATCCGGGGACATGGGGTATAATTTTCTGTAGAAATCAAGATAATCCTGATCACTTAATTTGCCGGGCTTCTTTTTCCAAAGCGGATTTGTATCATTGATGATATTAGGTACTTCCGTCTCAATTTTTTTCCTGTTCTTTCCTTCACCTTCCCAACGTACATCTTTTTTCATTCCCATCTGGATGGGGAAAGGAAGAAAGCTGCAATATTTTTTGAGTAAGTTTTCTATCCGGGCATGCTCAAGAAATTCTTTGCTGTCATCGCTGATGTGCAGGATGATATCGGTTCCTCGTTCTTTGCGATCTATCTCTTCAATTTCATATTCCGGATTTCCGTCGCATACCCAGTGAACGCCCTTCGGTGTTTTTTTATAGGAACGGGTGATGACTTCAACCTGATCAGCGACCATGAAAGCTGAATAAAATCCAAGTCCAAAATGACCGATGATATTATTCTTGCCCTGGTACTTCTTTACAAAATCTTCAGCGCTACTGAAAGCAAGTTGATTAAGGTATTTCTTAACCTCCGATTCTGTCATTCCGATACCTCTGTCACTTATGGTGATCGTACCTGCAGCTTTATCGACTGTGACATGAATAGTCAGGTCACCAAGTTCGCTATCTATCTCTCCCGCGCCGGCTACAGCCTCCAGCTTGGATGTTGCGTCAATAGCATTGGAGATCAGCTCCCGTAAGAAAATCTCATGGTCAGAATAGAGGAATTTTTTAATGATCGGGAAAATATTCTCGGTCTGGACAGTTATATTTCCTTTTGTCATAATCGATTGATTTTTAAGGTTGTATTTGCTTTAAAACAGGTAGTCAAAAGGTATGCCACTGGGAAATATCTGTCATATTGACGGTTTTCAGACTCCCCTTTATGAAAGTTTGGCAAGGTATATGCTATTCATTTGGTCACAGAGATGATCAAATGTCGATTTTCTCATTAAGACCGGTCCAAACAGGGGGGTTAGGATCGGTCTTTTTTATTTTTTTAGGCTAAGGCTAAGGATTGAATTCAGAATGGAGAATGAAAAAGGGAATAGAGAATAGTGAATAGTGAATAGTGAATAGTGAATAGTGAATATTGAATCTGGAATTCTGAAGGTCAATTTTGAATAAGGAATGGAAAAGGGAATAGAGAATAGTGAATATTGAATCTGGAATTCAGAAGTTAAATTTTGAATAAGGAATGAAAAAGGGAATCAAGAATAGTGAATATTGAATCTGGAATTCAGAAGTTAAATTTTGAAGGATGAATGAAAAAGGGAATCGTGAATAAAGAATTTTGAAGTTGGAATTATAAATTTCAATGCTGAGTAAGGAATAATTAAGTCAAGTTAAAATAGCCAATTACCAGGTGTCTCAATTCAATACTATACTTTGAGAAAGTAAGTGTTTAAGAAAGTCCCCTTTAGGGGATGGTTGCTGAGCTGCGGTTGGTGAGCTGTAGCACAAGAATGAGAAAAAGCAAGTCGAACCATAGCACAAGGTTGAGTGAGTGCAGGTCGAAGAATAGGGGCAAAGGATTTACTCCTGAAAACAACTCACCTTAAGATTATCGATCAGAATTGTATTCGGAGAATCTGCATTCCAGATTGTCATCACGCACTTATCAAAAGGTATATTGGGAATATGCACATCAAAATACAAATGAGTTGAAACATGATCTTTCGGCATTAACCTTTGGATTCTGATAAAATTTGATTTGATGACCTCGCTGCCATGGTGAAACTGCACGATCCATTGTGCATATTTCCAAACATCCCATTCTCTTGAATCAATAGTAAAGTCTGCTTCAAACCTGAGCCAACTTTTACAGTTGTAGTCGACAGGAATGTTTACAGGACCGAGATACTGATGTGCTGCATTCAGACAGGATGTCTTTCCTCCGGCAGAAGTAGGAAGTGAACAGTAAGCAGAATCTTTTTCAAAATCATTTTCCAGAATAACATTTGAATTAGGAGGAATTCCTCGATAATACTCCCTCGTGTCCAGCAATTTAAATTTATCTCTGTCCGGATGTATTCTTCCGACTACATTATAAAAGTAGGGAGTCGTCATCTGTCCCGGTTGGAAAAATCCGCCGAGATGCGCCTGATGAACCCACCAACCTGTGTAATAAATATTAACGGTCAGAATAAACATCCATACTACTCTACCCCATTTTCTCGTGTCAAACCAATCAATCAGCATGGCTAATGGAATTGACAATAAAGGATAAATCTGAATCAGATTGCGCTGACCCAATCCTCCTCCACCTTCCCAATGTGCCCAGCTCAACGTAATGTAAATCGCAAGTATGCTTGTGACAAAAGTCGGCCAGAAAAGAGGTTTGTTTTTTTTGTACAAACTAAAAAAACCTGCCAATGCCATGATCATTATGGGTGTGTAAATCCACCATCCCACATTGACACCCATCAGGCCTCTCCAGATTTTTGGATGCAGCCAATTGAATCCCTGATCTCCATAGCTATATACGATCCATTCACCTGCAACTGACTTCCAATATATCATCTGAATACTCATGATCAGTCCGGCTATAAGAGCAGCGACTACACATTTCTTCCATTGCTGAAATAAAAAGGTGATACGTTCACGAAGAGACTGAATTCCCCACAGAACTGGAACAAGAGCCCATATGATTTCAGTAGGTCTTGTCAATGTCGCCAATCCAAGACAAATCCCTATCCCGACAGATGATGCCCAATTCTTTTTTTTGTAAAACTGATATGAAAACAAAATGAGGCCGCACATCAAAGTGAATAACCAGGTGTGATTCATCCCGTTGCTGATCGATGCATATTCCATCCAATTCGTAGCAAGGCCTAACGCGAATAATACCCAGGCTACTATTTGATCCGTGAAATACAAACGCAATATCTGTCTCAGTAACAGGAGCCCCAGCAATGACATTAAAAAGCTCCCCAGCCAAATGGCAACCTGGTAAGGTTTACTATAGCCATCTGCAGGGTAAGATTTAGTAAGTTTAGCGTACGTGTGTGCTAAGAAGAAAAAAGGAGAATACATGATCGCCTGACCGATAGCATACTTATTGACGCGATTTCCTGAATCATGATGTCCGAAAGACTGATCATGGGCTGGCGAAGGAAGATATTTGGCGTCAATATCCGCCATGTATGCCTGCTTCTTAATATCATGGTAAATGAATATCGCTGGCAAATAGTGATAATAGCCGCTGACATCCCAGCTGATCGCTGCTTCTGATCCCTGCTTGTTCCATTTTGGATAATAGAAGGTGCCGAGAGAGAACCAGATAAGTGAAATAAAAAGAACGGCCAGGATTGATTTCATTCAGACTTTTATATAGACAAAAGTAATATAAGGGAAGAAAGGAAAAAAGGCAGATGGGCGGAAGAGGCGGTACAGGCAGAAGAGGGGGAAAAGGCAGAAAAGGCAGAAAAGGCAGAAAAGGGGGAAAAGGCGGAAAAGGCAGAAAAGGCAGAAAAGGTGGAAGAGGCAGAAGAGTTAGAAGAGATAGAGGAGGCAGAAGAGGATAAGACAATGATTTACATTATCTATTTTTAAAATACCTTAAAATGATTACAGAATGTAAATTGAAAGGAATATTGATTTTAAGTGTCTTAACTTAAAATAGACATTATCAATTGTAGGTCATCCATTTAGCCTGCCAATGGTCAACATTAGGACATTGACGGTATTGAGGATCTATGAGAATATAAGTGTTGTCGATTTTTCTTTTGAGCCAGTCACCGAAAGCTAGGTTGCGCTTGCTCTCGCGGGCTGCATCCTGAATCCGACTATAATCTTGTTTGAGATTGGCAAGGTGAGGTGAGGTACGACCCTGTAATTGCACGATCTTATATTCATAATCTCCGAGCGGGGTACGATATTGAATGGGTGGTGTGATCTCACCTACTTTAAGCGTATCAATGCTGAAAAATATTTCGCTGTCTACATCACCTGTTTCAAAAAATGTATTTGAAGTCTTGGGATTGATCATGCGGCCATTATTGCTAAAACTCTGTACTTTCTTGTCACCGAATTTGTGAACAGCTTCAGCAAAAGTCATGGTATCAATTTCAATCAGATGCCTGATAGAATCAAGTTTATTTGTTGTCTTTTCTAAATCTGCATCTGTGATTCGGGGACGAATAAGGATGTGACGTGTATTGATAGAATTGACTCTGCGCTCGATCAATTGAATAATATGAAATCCGAATTCAGATTCCACGACATCAGATATCTGTCCTTTCTCAAGCTGGAAAGCTGCTCCTTCAAATTCGGGTACAAAATTCCCACGTGAAGTCCAGCCAAGATTTCCACCATCTTTTGCACTGCCATCATCTGAATATTTCCTGGCTAATTCTTCAAAATCAGCTCCTGCTTTGATCTGATCCTTGATGTTATTAATCTTTTGAAGTGCCCTGGCTCTTTCCTCTGCATTGACAGTAGGTTTGATAACTATCTCTGCCAACTCTACCTCAGCATTGAAGTAAGGCAAGCTATCGGTAGGTATACGATGATAAAAGTCAACAACTTCTGAAGGGGTAACTTCAACTTTATTCATTATTTCAGCCCTCATCTTATCGGCAAGTAATTTACGCAGCATATCATCTTTCACCTGTTCGCGCATTTCACTTACAGTCTGGCCATAAACATCCTGAAACATTTTTCGGTCGTTGTTCATCATGGAGAGGATCTGGTTCATCCTTGAATCGATCTCAGATTCAACCTGATCATCTGTGACTTCCACACTGTCGATTTTGGCATAGTGGACCAGCATGGCCTGGGCCATAAGGCTCTCCAATATGAGACATCGCTCAGGGTCACCCGGGCTTCCCTTCCGTTCACGCATCATGGCCATCTGCTCTTCAACATCGGAGTGAAAGATAACTTCACCTCCTACCTTGGCGATGATCTTGTCAAGTACAATTGTATCCTGTGCATGCAGCAGAGGATACGTGAAGACGAACAATGAAACGATGATGCTTTTTAAAATCAATTTTTTCATCCTGTATTTATTTTGACCTGGTCAAGTTGAATGTCCCTGTCGTAAATTTCTTTTTTAATTCTTTCCAGCAACTCCAGCTCACGTTGATGAATGATATATTTAGCAGCCTGGGTGCGTATACGTGACAACGGAGCAATATCCCCTTCATAATAAACCTCCGTCGGATAGAGGAGGTAAATATAATCGTGATCTTGCCTGACAACGCTGCGATTAGAACGAATCCCAGAGGGAGAAAGTGTCCCCTCCGGAAAAAGCTGGACCACCATATTCATTTCATGCCATTCAGAAGAGTCTGCCCAGTTCGTTTTGGCATGTTTTGCCGTATAGGTCAGGACTTCCTCAAAATGTTTTGATGGGAATGTCTTCCACGATTGTAAAATCTTATCATTCCTGTTGAGCGGTATTTTAATCTTAAAATAATAACCCTTCAGGATGCCTGATTCAAGCCGATGTTGCTCTTTATTAACCTCGTAGTATCGCTGCAGGTCATTTTCTGTGATCACAGTATCGAGTCTCTCTTCGATGACCCGTTGCTCAAAGAAATGCATGACAAGCGATTGCCTGTAATCTTCAAGCAATTTGTTCATGTTGACTTCTTTGGGGAAATTCTTTTCTGCTTCGACCAGGAGAAGCCTGTCTCTGACCCAATGCTCAGCCAGGCTTCGAACCTGCTGAATGCTATCTTCGGCGGTCGAATATCCCTGGATCAGGTCCTTGATATCATCAAATGTAAGCTTGTATTGAAATACCTGGGCAAGGACATGAGGATCTGGAGTTTGTTTTTCAGGTGTCTTGGCCATTTTGCATGTGATCATCAAAAATGCCATGACGACACCACCAATGCTAAAAATGTGTAACGCTATGACTCTATGCAAAACGCAATGATTATTTCTTCACCAGGCTAAGTAAAACTTTCTCATCGACCTTTACAGGATATTTTTTCTGAAGAGAAGCTACCCACTCTTTCTCAAGTTGATCCTGATAGTCTGCGATGATATATCCCCTGGCTTCTTCCAGTGATTTAGCCTGAGGTGGGATAACTCTTTCAACACGCATGATTCCCTTTCCATCGGGGAGATCGGCCTTTTGGCCTGCCGTCCAGGTTAGACCTGTGGGTAAAGTTTCATCTTTCTGATAAGTCCTCCGGCTTAGTTGTACAGGTATTTTTTTCTTCTGAGCTTTTGCAGCGACTACAGCCAAAGATTTTTTTGCAGCCCATTTTTTAATCAGAGGCATTTTGTCCATTGCAGAGGAATCGAGAGTAAGAGTTGCAACTTCTATTCTTTCATCCCACATATAATTCGAACGATGGTCTTTGTGAAACGCAATCAGCCCTATGGTGTCTTTACTTGCTTTGTCCCAAACATTAATCTTGGTCGCTTCAAAAAGCAAAATACCTTCTTCGTATTCTCTCATCAGCGCTTTGAATTCAGGATATTTATTCACAAGATTATGTTCTTCGAACGACAATGCTTTTTCACCTACATAATCACTGAATATTTTATCCATGATTTCTTTATTCGGTGTCCCTTTTGCAACACCCATACGAATCCTTGCATTATTGCGGATATAATTGCCAAAATCAATATTGGTATAGATATCTTTTCCGATCGTCAATAATGGTTTTTCATCTACTGCAGGAACCTGCCAGCGATATGTCTGTAAGTCATCACCGATGTTTGTCAGAAACTGATCATAAATATTCTGGTCGACGGTAAACCCTGCATCCTTCTTGATCCGGTTGATCATAATTTGTTTTGCGCTGACCATGCGTTCGTCACGGCCTACCTGAGTTTCTATT
Organism: Saprospiraceae bacterium; assembly: GCA_040004485.1. Classification (GTDB taxonomy): domain Bacteria; phylum Bacteroidota; class Bacteroidia; order Chitinophagales; family Saprospiraceae; genus Opimibacter. The sequence continues at coordinate 12,308 of JBDUAU010000290.1, read as the reverse complement.
TTTCTTTTAGCAGCATCAAATGTCAGCATGGGACGTTTCTTCACTCTCTTGATGATGTGCCATCCCAGACGGGTGCGTATGGGTGCAGAAATATCTCCATCAGCAGCTAATCCAAATGCAGCGTCTTCAAAAGATTTTTCAAATTGATTGATGGTCATGGTCCCTATGAATCCACCTCGCTCTGAAGTCGTCTTATCTTCTGAAGATTTGCGTGCAGCGTCTTCAAACTTCGTCCCTTTCTGGATTTCCTGGTAGATGACATCTATTTTCGATTTGGATTCCTGATTGTTGCTTTCATCTGCCTTCACACGGACCAGAATATGTGACACATCCATCTCTCCTCTTGCGGGCCTTTTGCCTAATACTTTGACAATGTGATATCCGATATTTGTTTTGATCGGCATTGAATATGTACCCTGAGGAGTGGTGTAAGAAGCGGTTTCAAAATTGTAAAAACCGCTGGGGAGTAATGCTGTGATAAATCCAAGATCACCGCTCAGTTCTTTAGAACCATTGTCTTCTGAATAATGTCGAACAGCGTCATCCCATGATTCTCCTGCCTGGAGTTTAGAATACACCATTTGAATTTTTGTATATCCGGCCATGGTATCCGTAGACACATTTGGATTCGTACGAATGAAAATATGAGCGACATGAATATCCTCCTGCATGCGGTCATAGGCTTCGTGTACAAGACGATCGGTGACTTCTTTATCATTGAGATAGCTTTCCGCCAGTTGTTTGCGATAGCCATCAAGTTCGTTTTTTAATGAGGTCACTGTATCAAGACCCATGGCATAGGCTTCACGGACTTTGAGTTTAAACTTTGTATAGAGGTCCAGATATTCACGGAGGCTGGCCTCTGAGAAATCAGCATCATCGCGATTGTTTTTGCTATAGATATAAGTAAATTCAGATGCCGGTACCGGTTGTCCATCCACTGTAAAAAGAACCGGGTCCTTCGTCTGGCCAAACAGGGAGGCAGACGTGATGACGGTCAGAAGGGAAATAATGAGAGAAAATCGCATGAGATAATTTTGTTGATTATTGAAACAAGGGCGCAAAAATAGCCATAATAAGGGCTATAGAACGTATAAAGGGCGCTATTTTACTTAAAAAACGAGGTGTCGGTGGGGTTGTAACAAATGGTTAACAATTGGCCTATTTCACCTGCATCATCTCTACCCCGGTCCAGTCTTCACTCAACCCTTGTTCGAGATGCATGTGCACCCTGTTTAAAAAACCAAGTACCGTGCGATCAGCAGGGTTCGCTTGATAGACTGTATTAAAATAAGCCAGTGCAGCATTCATGTCTTTGGCGAAATAAGCCTCCTGTGCTTGCCGGAAGGTGGATAACGTTTGTGTTTTCAATGATCTCTGATCAGGACTGTCTCCGTCAAAACATTCATACACATTTGTAGGATGAAACTTACCTTTTGCCTGCACCTTCCCCAAATACCGAAAACTAAATAGCTCCGGGTCCTCCAATTTCTTAAAGGTGTCTTCACTCAACATAAAATTTACATTATAAAATTTCGTCAAGCCTTCAATCCGAGATGCCGTATTGACCGAATCCGAAATCACAGCGGCATCCGTGCGATGCATGTCACCTATGATACCCATCATGAGAGGGCCACTATGTAATCCGATACCAAGATGGATTGTCTTGCGCTGTTTGGCTTTGCGGTAACTATTATATTCATGCATTAACCTGAGGATATCCACGCCGGCTTGTACACCATGATCTGCTTTGTCCATAAAAAGCATCATGATCGTATCCCCCAGGTATTGATTGATGATCCCGCGATTCTGCTTGACCACCGGCCCTATTTTACCGGCTAAAGAATTGACAAACTGGAAATTTTCAAGTGGCGTCATGTCCTCTGCCAGGGTGGTGTAGTCGCGGATATCCGAGAACATCACATGCACATTTTTCTCCACCATATCCCCTCTGTTCAATTCCGTTATGCTATTTCTCCCCAGGATATCCAGAAATTCATGAGGGACAAAACGATCCGTAGCCTCATAGATATCATAGGTATTTAATTGCGTTTTAACACGAGCTAACAATTCATCTTTTGAAAAAGGTTTAATGATGTAGTCATTGGCGCCAAAGGTCAGCCCCTCCACTAAATCATTAACCTGGTTTTTAGACGTGACCATTATGATGGGCAATTGTGATAACATATATTTTTCCCTTATCCGCTGACAAACTTCATACCCTGACACTCGCGGCATCATCACATCAAGGAGCACGAGGTGATATTTATTTCCTTCTTCCAAGAGACCCAATGCCTCCTGTCCATCTTTAGCAAGAGTGACTGAAAATCCTTCCTGTTCGAGATGATTCTTTAAGACTTTGAGATTAATAGGTTCATCATCAACGACGAGAATATTTTTCTTTGCATTTTCATTTGGTTTATGCGCGATAGTTGTTCCATTACCATTCATCTCAGTTACCATTTCTTTCGTCGAAATCAAAACCGATGTGACTTTAGACGTGTTCTGCAACGGGTTATATTCACCTTTAAATACCGGCATGCTAAAAGAGAATGAAGAACCTCTGCCAGGTTCTGATTTGACATGGATAGATCCACCATGCAATTCAACCAGGTATTTACTGATACTAAGGCCCAAACCAGTTCCCCCAAATTCGCGGGAAATGGATCCATCTGCCTGTTCAAATTCCCTGAAAATAGATTCTTGATTTGACTTTTCAATTCCGATACCAGTATCGGTGACACTTATGTTAATCATATCGCCATCGACAGCAGCATGAATAATAACTTCACCTTCCCGTGTAAATTTGATCGCATTGGATACAAGGTTTTGCAATATTTGCTGAAACCTATTCTCGTCCGCCATGCAATAGGGAATGTCTTCAGGGATGCGATTCACCAGGACTATTGGTTTGTCTTGAAGATTAGGCTTGTTAACGCGAAGGCACAAATCGGCAATAGTTCGGATGTCTACAGCTTTGAGTTGAAGCTGGAGGTCATGTTCCTTTAGTCTTGAAAAATCCAAAATATCATTTACAAGATTGGATAATCTGCGACCAGAAGAAACGATCAGTTCAAGATCCTCTTTCTCCGCCTTCGTATGCGCATTTTCCAATAACGATTCTGATAAGCCAACAATACCATTCAATGGCGTTCGAAGTTCATGAGAGGTATTTGCCAAAAACTGATCTTTAAGCTTATCGACTTGTCGCAATTGTTGGCTGATGGCTTGTTCCCGTTGTAACCTCCTTGTTTGGAGCCTGTTTCTTCTACGCATGATATAAAATACCAAACTGGTTGTAAGGAGAAATAAGCCAATTAAAGTAGTTGTGCGATATAAAATCGGTTTCAGAACAGTTAGGGGGAGAATTATTTCATTTTCGCTCCACTGTCCTGTAGCGCTTTGCCCTTTGACATGAAGTCGATAGTTGCCGCCGCTCAATCCATTGACCCGGATGAAATTCTCTTTGATATAATTCCAATGATCATCAAGGCCTTCTATTTTGTATGCATATCTTTTCAGGCGGGGATCATCATAATCAAGGATAGCAAAATGGAGGATAAAAGATTTCATACTGGATTGCAGGACAATACTTTCATCTTTCAGCACACGGCTGGTCCAGTCTTCAAGATTACCAGAAGTGCCGTTTAATACTTCAAACCTGGTGATCAGCAAAGGATATTGAGCGTCGGAAGATTGCCTGATATCTCGTGGATTGAAAGCTATGAAGCCATTTAATCCGCCGAAATAAAAATTGCCTTGCTTGTCTTTGAAATGTGAAGCCCTGTTAAATTCTTCATGCGGGATTCCATCATTGGGTAAAAAGATCCTGCAATTTCCGGTTGATTTTTCAAATCGCATCAGGCCAAAATCACTGGGAAGCCATAGAAAACCAAAACCATCTTCGTAAACAGCATAGATGACATTATTGGACAAACCCTGTTTTGTTGAAAAGCTTTGGAATTTATTTTCATTCCTGTTCCATTTGATCAAACCACCTCCTCTCGACCCCAACCAAAAAGTTCCGCTGGAATCAATGTGGACAAACAGGAGGCTATTGTTTGGAAGGCCGGAAGATTTTTCATCAATATGCTCTTTAACACCTGAATGAAGATCCACAAGAAATAAGCCGTTAGAAGTAGCCAGCCAGAGCCCTTCTTCATTTTCAGTCATATGCATGACTGTACTTTGATTAAGTGCATCATTAGGCTCAGGAATATTGAATTGTACCGGAGGGAAACTGTCCGTCGGATTTTTAATCCACAATCCTTGCGTGGTTCCAATACCTATATCTCCATTCGATAATTCTTTTAAAGCCCATGTTGAAAAGTAGCCGGTGGTAACAGGAACGAATCGTGAATAGGTATCTGTATATGGATTATAGTGGTGGCATATTCCGCTTTCTTCAGTCATCCATATATTTCCACGATGATCTGTGATAGAAGCTATTCCTGCAAAATTAAAGTGATGCTCCCACTTCTCTACCCGGTTCGTTTTAGGAAAATATTTGAAGTGGCCCCCGTGTGTCAGTACATAAATGATTCCATTGGTGTCCTGGGTAATCCCTCTGACAGAATATTGATACTGATCCGTTTTAAGAACAGACCTAAAATAAAGAGGTAGTGATTTGTAGATGAAAATTCCGTCCTCTGTTCCTTTCCAGACGCGTCCGTCATGGCTTACATAGCATGAAGTAATGCGTTGAGAACGGACATGCTCCGGGTAGATCATTTTTCCATTCGTGGGATCAAAATTCAAAAAAGATTCAGGCGTCTGTATCCAAATTGATTTTCGATAATTATCCCAGTAACAAGCCGGCAAATCAGTCGTATTCACAATGACCATGAATTCGATTTTTTTCTCAAACACACCATTCGGTTTTAGCACAAATAATTCATGCGTTGGGACAAGATTTTCAGCGGCTTCAAAAATCCTGTTTCCATCAGCAGCTAATCCGATGTATGAAAATTTAATTTGATTTCTATCCTTTTTATAAAAGTACGGGACTTTGTAGGATGCAATATATTCCCCGTTTGACGACCATTGTTCTACTGTATCTAGTGAGTTGTTTTGAAAATATATACCATCATCAATGTACCTTAGATTGAGTATCCCCCGATTGAAATCTTTTGGCAAAATAGAATGAAGCCCTTGTTTGTCAAACCGGTAAAGCACATTCGTGCCAATTAAAATGAAGATTTGATTTTGCTCACCTGAAAATACATCTGTAATTTCTTTATCCTTCAGGTCGCTATCATGTAAATAATCGCTTATCGGCTGGACTCCAAATGTGATGGGATCAATAATATCAATGTGCGATATAGCTGCAAGACTTGTTTCACGCTGTATCGCCCAAAGTTTATGGTTCTGATCCAGGTGCAATCCATAAATGATATTTGAGCTCAACCCATTTTCTTCCCGCGTCATGACTTCGATCCGATGTCCGTCATAGCGATTTATGCCAAAGTTGGTCCCTATCCAAATGAATCCTCGTTCATCTTCTGTAATGCAATTGATAAATCGATTGAGCAATCCGTCTTCGACACTCACATGGCGGGTTTTCCATTGGATCGAATCCATAGTCTGTGCCCCGACATTACTAATGAATGATGCCGCAATAAGCAACTGGATAATAAGCGTGCAGGAAGGAATACGGACTCGGGGTGTCATGGCCTGTTTATTTAAATTCTTGTCTTTAATCTTCATCAGGATTTTTCGAAACAAGGTTTATTGATCACCCATGCTCATACACCTTCCTGATCCTTGGATTAAGATTCGTCATGATCTCATATGGAATCGTACCACAAGCCTGGGCTAATACTTCAATAGAATGATCCTTATCAAAAATCACCACTTCATCACCGATGGATGCTTCAGGAATATGACTCACATCAATCATCGTCATATCCATACATACCCGACCTACGATTGGTGCCAACTGGCCATGTAATAAAAATGTAGATCCTACATTTCCGGCTACTCGTGGAAGACCATCAGCATATCCGAGATTGACTGTAGCGATCGTACGATCTTTATCCGTGATAAAACTCCGTGAATAGCTGACGGATTCTCCTGGCCCAATCTGCTGGATGTGAAGTATGCGGGCAGTAAGACTGTGAACCGGCATAAGTTGAGGATGATCAGGTAAGCCAACTCCATACAGACCGATACCTAATCTGACAGCTTCAAATTGATATTCCGGAAATCGCAGAATTCCATTTGTACTTAATACATGTCTTGGCGGTTGATAGCCTAAACCTTCGGATAAAAGATCATACATCTTGTCAAATCTTCTGACTTGTTCGTGCGTGAAACTGTCCCACCTCGGATCATCAGTTCCGGAAAGATGGGTAAAAACTGTTCCAACTTTTATCCATGGCTGATGCTGAAGGATCCGAATCAAATCAGGAATTTCATCAATTGCAAATCCAAGCCGATGGGTACCTGAATCAATCTTAATATGTATGATGGCATTGTCCTGGGTAAACTGACATGCCGATAATAATTTTTGAAGAATATGTTGATTGTATATCTCCGGTTCAAGATTGTGTTGAAGGATGAGATCCATTCCTTCCGGATCAGGATTGAGCACGATGACAGGTAGTGATATACCTGCTTCTCTCAGTTCAATACCTTCATCAATAACAGCTACGGCCAGCATATCAACATGCTGCCATGATAAAAACCGGCACACTTCCAGACTGCCTGCACCATATGCATTCGCTTTGACAACGGCTATTTTTTTGACACCCGGACCTATCATTTTGTAGAAGTACCTTAGGTTGTGATCCAATGCCTGAAAATCAACATGCAACACTGCAGAATGTGATCTTAATCGTAAACGTCGTGCGATACGTTCAAATCCAAAACGACGCGCACCTTTCAACAGGATGACTTCATTGTGTACGTCCGTAATTCCGCCTTTCCGAAATAAATCATCGACATCCTGATACGAGTAACAATTGACATGAGCAGACACCAGGTGAGTAAGCGCCTTCACTTCTGTACCGATACAAATCAATTTATCAATTCCTGCACCGGATATCATTTCTGCCAGCTCTTCATAGATGCCGGCATGTCCATGAGCATGATCTGAAAGAATCAATGTTTTCTTCTGTGTCTGCCCTGCGATATCAAGACTCTCCAGCGCATACTGCAATGAATCAAGATCAAGGCTATAACTATCATTGATCAGCACACAGCCCTGTATCGCATCTTCCGCTTTGAGACGCATATCGATGGGCTGCAGCTCTTCGAAATACGGTAATCGATCTTCGACCGGAATATCCAATGCCACCAAAGTGGTCAGGCAAGCGAGACTATTTGCAACAGGAACGGCACCTAAAAATGGTAATGAATACTTTAGATTTTTTCCCTCCAGGTTAAAGCTAACTTTTGTATGATCCTCTACTTTTTCTGTGATGGCATTGATCAATCCATTCTGTCTTGTACTCCATGTAAAGAAAGATTTATCCGGAAATGATGACCTGATTGTGTCAGAAACAACCTCTTCATCCGCCGGAAAAACGATAGTACCTGCATCAGCCGCCATCAATAATTTTTCTTTCAATTTGAGAGCGGCAGCATATCCAAAACCTTCATTGTGCGCATCACCGAAATGGGTGAAGACGACTACATCGGGACTTATGATTTTATGAAGACGTTCCATTTCACCAGGATTAGAAATTCCGGCTTCGATGATGGCATAGGATGTATCCATCGGGATATTCCAAACGGACAGAGGCACCCCAACCTGGCTGTTGTAACTACCCGGGCTTCGATATACAGCGTGATCACGGTACAGAAGTGCATAAAGCCATTCTTTCACCCATGTCTTTCCATTGCTTCCAATAATAGCGATGACCCTGCCTTTATATAGATTGCGATGATAGGTAGCCATCCTGTGAAATGCCTCAAGAACATTGGGTACCGTGATGTAATTCGCTTCAGGTAAAGAAGTAAGATCAATATTCTCCTGGATCAGAAAGCTGCGAATACCGTGGGCGAATGCTTCATGAATAAAGCGATGTCCATCTGTGCGTGCACCTTGCATGGCAATAAAAAGTGCATTGGGCTGCCAGGCAGCTTTGCGACTATCGATGCAGATATTCTGAACGGGTGATGATGGATATGGAAGTTGATGATGTCCCTCTGAAAAAAGGGAGGCAATAGATTCAGCGGTATACACAAGTTGAAGGTAAGAGATTTATAAAACTCCTTTCGGTCGTTTGAACACGGGAACTGTGGAGCAAGGTTCTCCGAACATAAGCGATTTCACAACAGGAACGAGCTTATTGGTCAGGGCCATATATACTTCAGGACCAATGTTGACGCCATCGCTGCATCCTTTGATGATGACCCGCTGATCGTGGTATGGTGAGACATCGAGGTGATCTACATGATCGAGCAATTGTCTGCTTAACCATTGATCAGGTGTTCCAAAAAAATTCTCTTTCGTATAGGGAATGGCATGTGTGGAGATCAGCATGAAAGCCCAACTAGGAATGATGGCATCTGTAGAACAAAAAACACAAAGAGCCTGATCCTGAAACTGACTCCAGTTGTAATTTTTCATCATATCCCGAAAATCTTTTTCTTTCAGGATTAATTCCATAAAGAGGAATTCTTTAATGTCAAGAACAGCAGGGGTTTTTTTCGGAGCCCAATCTTCAGGCCGGAGGGTGATAAGACCGCTTTCCGCTATTTTATTTACAAGGGTTTCACTCATGGTGACTATTATTCAGATTCATCAGAACCGGCAGCTATTAGGTTTTCACCATTTTGGAAGTTTCCGGAATCATATGAGACAACCTCTTCCAGGGAAGAAGGTTCACCGATTTCTTCAGAGGCAGCCTGGAATTCTTTAAGCTGCGGCAAATCATCCATGGATTTTAAGCCGAAATAATCCATGAATTTTGGACTGGCAGAGTATAAAAGCGGCTTGCCAGGGCCGGTAGATCGACCTACGATCTCAATTAATTCCTTTTCAAGCAATTTATCAATGGCATAATCTGCATTGACGCCCCTTATTTGTTCGATTTCAGCCCTTGATACAGGCTGCTTGTAGGCAATGATGGCAAGGGTTTCGAGAGCCACTTTTGATAACCTACGTTTAGTTAATTGCTTGAGGTAATGTCCTGCTACATGGTGATAGGCACCCTTGGTTACAAACTGGAAGCCTTCGGCGACTTCGACAATTTCGATGGCGAAATTGTCATCCCAGTATTTCTCCACTAGCCTGCCCAGCGCATCCTCAATATCCTGGGGGTCAATTTTGACCTGAAGGGCATTTTCCAGGTTATATCGTATATCCTCCCTTTTTACAGGTTGCTGGGCAACAAAAATGAGGCATTCTATGTGGGTATCCAGTCTATTCTCCATTGGGGGCGCCAAAATAAGGGATTATAAATGCAATATCAAGAAAACCACCACGCAAATCACAAGGATAAATGCCACCCCGACGATTATGGTCTGTGTAGCCTCTCCTCTGTTCATTTTCCTCCTCCCTCTGTTACGTGGGGTATCTGTAATCTGATCGATAGAGAATCCATAGGAAAACTTACCTTCTTTTTCTTCAATGGCGACATCACAAAGCTCTTCATCAATAAAAAAGGAGTAGTTCTTACTGGCGAGCACGTTAAAATCGATCACGACAATCCGTGAATTGCAATAGACCACAAGGTGACCAGAATCATCCCCGTGGAATAATCCCACAATGTGGCTGTATCCATCATCATCGACATATGTCCAGGTGATCTGGCTCATGTAAAACTTAAGATATAAGCAGTGATTATTTAATTGACTGAGAAGACTCACATCCTAAACGAAAGAATCACAGGATACAATATAATAAAAGCTGACTAGACCAGGATCAAAAACTGAGTAAGTAAAGCCACGACAAACAGGATAAAATGAATCGATTCGGCGATAGCAGGATGCTTGACCATTCGAAGCAATAAAGCAAGGAACAATGAGAATGGAATCAGGAGTACCATCAGGAATGGGGCGCCTATGGTTTCGCAGAAAAGAGCCATGGGAAAACAGAAGAAAACTAAAGCATAAAGCGTATCAATTTTCTTTTGGGCATGGATATTCTTCCGGGCTATAATCTGTGAATAGCCCAGGAGGCAAAACAGCAACAATAAACCAATGATAGTAGCTACAATGATATCAGGGGTACCATGTCCATTTCGAAATTCCGGAATACCAAAATTGTCAAATACATGGAGGATTCTTGGGCTAAATTGTCCGGTTAAAATAATCCTGACCATCCATCCGATTAAAAAAGGGCTTGCATAGCCTGTTAAGTATTGAAAAATATCCTTGATTTTTAATGTTTTGAGCATGCTCATGGATATCAAACCAAAAAAAATCAGCACCATGTAAGGTGTGTAAAGCAGACCTGAGACAGCCAACCACCATCCTGCCATGAATCTCGTCTCTTCCTGTTTTTCCTTTTTCAAAATATCAAACAGATAGATCAACGCCATGAGAAGCGTAGTATTAGCCAGTAAAACTGACGAGACACCGATGAATGAAGGATGCAGGGCGGTCAGGAGAATATAGCTCAGTCCGGGAAACAGATTGATCTCCCCCAGCATGCTCTGGCGTATATAAAGCCTGTTGATAATCGCAGCCTGTATAAAGACCAGAAAGGTGGAGAAAATAAATTCCCCTACACCCCAGGTGTGCGTATTAGCGATGAAATCTGCTCCCCAGGCTCCAAAAATTTCACCGGGGATACGAGCTCCTGCAAACAAAATGACAACAGCCCGTATGATCAGAGCATATGGCAATAAAAGAAGACTATTGAAAAGGTGATTCTTTTTAAAGAATTCGAGCACGGTTCTCAGGTTACTTGAAGAGGGTAAAAATAGAGTTTTCTGGCTGCCGAACGGATTAAAGGGTAGATGCAGGGATATACCTGCTAGACAAGCAACATCTATCTTTGGATCGATGTCCGAGGTGTTCAATCGTATTCTTTCATATTCAGGCCAGCGAGTTGGTGTTTTCACGGGCTTGATGGGTATTTTGTTTCTATGCCTTCTCGGTTATTTGGCTACAGATGAGATGGCGTTCCTGGTTCTTCCATTTGGATTGCTGGTGTTTTTATGGAGCCTTGGGGACTTCAGGCGAATATATTTTCTGATCTGGGCTACGATTCCCTTCGCTATAGAAGTTGATTTACCCGGAGGGTTATCGACTGATTTTCCTGCTGAGATGCTGATGTGGCTTTCCTGCCTTTTATTTGTTGGCTATCTTTTTCTCTATCACAAAAATCTGGATTTCAGCTTTATTCTTCACCCGGTATTCATACTCCTTGTCATTCATTTTTTTTGGATCATTTTTACAACGATCATTTCACAGGAACCTTTAATATCTTTTAAATATACACTTGCCAAATCCTGGTACCTGGTGTGTTTTATTTTGATCCCTCTCTTATTATTCCGGGATATAAAAGACTTTAAGCAATGGGGATTATATTTTTTGATCCCTCTGATTGGAACTGTCATCATCATCATGATCAGGCACAGTCAGTATGGATTCACATTTGAGACGATCAATAAAGCTGTTATTCCGATCTATCGTAATCATGTGGATTATGCCTGTAGTCTCGGCATTATTCTTCCGTTTGTATGGTGGATGCGCAGACGGTTTGTGCAAAACAATGCTAAAATGTTTTTCGTCATTGCGATGATCTTAAGTCTGGGTGGAATTTATTTCTCTTTTACAAGAGCAGCATGGCTTTCCGTACCTCTGGCGATCATAAGTTTTTATGTAATAAAATTCAGATTGATGAGAGCCTTTATTCCGATTGCATTAGGAATGGCCATAGTGGTTGCAGGCTGGTTGGCTTCTGATAATAAATACATTGATTATTCGCCTGATTTTGCAAAGACGATCACGCATAAAAAATTTGATGATCTGGTATCGGCCACCTATAAGATGGAAGACATATCTACTGTCGAACGTTTTTACAGATGGGTGGCCGGATATTATATGCTAAAAGAAAGGCCGATAGCCGGATTTGGTCCGGGAAGTTTTTATAGTCTTTATCAGAGTTATGTAGACAGGCATTTCACTACTTATGTGAGTGACAATCCGGAGCATTCGGGGATGCATAATTATTATCTGATGGAAGCCGTAGACCAGGGGCTGATCGGGTTAATCATTTTTCTGACCCTTATCATTTTTGTTTTGTTGTACGGGGAGAAGCTTTATCACCAGATGGAGAATGGCCCATGGAAAGAATTATTGATGGCTGCCCTGGTATCCTTTTGCTGCATACTTTTTATTCTCACGCTCAA
>JBDUAU010000067.1:0-1845 GCA_040004485.1 Saprospiraceae bacterium | reverse complement strand
CAATATCATCACAGTTATTGTATGCTCATTCGGTCTTTCTTTTTTCCTGTTTGGACAAAATGGTGTTCATCATTGGCTGGGGGATGGATTGGCGCTACTGTCAGGATTCTTTTCTGCCGCCCTTATTTTATCCCTAAAAGTTAGTAACCGATCTGAGCAGATGAGTGGAATCCTACTTGGTAATATTTGGGTTATTTTGATAACACTACCATGGTTTTTAAAATCAATGCATCCTTCAATGGATGAAAATCTAATGCTGGCATTTCTCGGATTCATTCAAATCGGATTAGGATATTTATTGTTCACTTACGGACAACGAAGGATACCGGCGATCGAAAGTTCATTGATTGCTCTTCTTGAACCTATATTGAATCCAATCTGGGTGCTGATCGGATACAATGAGATACCTTCTATATGGTCCCTTATTGGTGGATGCATCATACTGACTGCACTGGCATTACGAATGATGTATGTCAGGTATAAATTGATTTCAGGTTAAAAGATTTTGCTTCCATTATCTCTTCCCGCGTGTCTATCCGCCTCGCTTCGATAAAACCGGGGAATCTTATAAACAAATCCCGCAAAACGGGAAAACCTGAAATGAGGTATCTTCGAGACTCAATTAGCGTATTAAAATCCAAAAACCTGCTTTAATACGTAAATACCCACTACAAACTCAGCACAATGAAAAAAAGTATCATTTATGCCCTATTGTTTATTCTCCTTGGGGCGACAATAGCTTATATCATCATCAGAGGTGAAAAGAAGGAAGAGGAAGTGCTTCCATTGAAGGAAAGAACCGGAATCCTGGCATCGAGTGAAGAATATAAAGCTACCAGGCAAAAAGCGGATGATCTGGTGGCCAAAATAAAAACGGAACCGGATAACATCAAACCTAAATTAGAATTAGCATCCCTCTTTATTCAGGAAGGACGGATCACCGGCGATCATATGTACTATGATGCTGCGGCTATGAAACTGGCGAATGCTGTTCTTAAAACTGACTCTACAAATTTTGAAGCGAATGTGTTTAAAGGCACGATTTATCTCTCACAGCACCACTTTGCAGACGGATTGAATGTAGCTGAAAAAATCAGAAAACTAAACCCCAACAATGCATTCGTATATGGTATGCTGGTGGATGCGAATGTTGAACTCGGCAAATATGATGAAGCGGTAGCTAATTCTGATAAAATGATTTCGATCAGGCCTGATATAAGATCATACTCACGCGTGTCTTATCTCCGGGAAATATTTGGAGACTATCCGGGTGCAATAGAAGCGATGAAGCTGGCTGTCAGTGCAGGTCTTCAGGGAGACGAAGGAACAGAATGGGCAAGAGTGCATCTTGGTCAATTGTATGAGAACACAGGTGATTTGCAAACTGCCGAGATGCAATACACAATAGCATCCCAGGAGCGTCCTCACTATGCATATGCATTGGCTGGTCTTGGCAGAATAGCCAGAGAAACCGGTTATTACGATGAAGCTATTAAATACTATCAACAGGCGGATTCACTGGTCAATGATTATACCCTCAAAGATGAGCTTACAGATCTATATGCCCTGAATGGTCAAAAGCAAAAATCTGAAACAAGTGCAAAGCAAGTAGTAGATATGCTGACGAAAGATGCCCAAAGCGGAATAACTGATCAGAATATAGGGCACTATGCCGATCGCGAACTCGCATATGCTTATCTGAAAACAAATCAACCAGACAAAGCGCTTGAACATGCCATGATGGAATATAACCGACGACCTGACAATATTGACGTCAATGAAACACTCGCATGGGTATATTACAAAAAGGATGATCTCAATTATGCCAAAAAATATTTAGATGTC
>JBDUAU010000107.1:0-1848 GCA_040004485.1 Saprospiraceae bacterium | reverse complement strand
GTCATCGACCAATTGTTGACAGATGATACCAGGGTCCAAATGGTACCATTGAAGTGATAAAAGCCTGGTGTGTTATCAGTCTGGTAGATCATTAAACCTGTCGCCGGGCTCGCGATCATATTTCGTTGCGATAGTGTCATCCTGGGTGTCAGCAGTCCTTTGGATGTACTCCTTACGTCAAGCATTGAGCTTGGATTAGCCGGAGCTCCATCATTGCTGATCGATATGCTTTGACCGCTGCTTTTAAAAATGCACAGCGTAAGCATCAGGCAAAAGGTTATATATCGCATGTTTATTGTTTTTCCCTAAATATCCAGAATTGTACATGCGGGGAAAGACAGATTGAGCGGATACCGGAAATGAATGAGAATTCGGGGGAGGAATTGAATATAAATCAGACAAAAGTAACTCTTAGTAATGCCATTAACCTGAAATATCCTTTAAACATCCAGATACCTTTAGTAGAAAATGGTTTTGCGAAAGACATAGATATTAGTTTGTTAACTTTGAAAACCATTCTTCAAAAATAATTAAAATGAATGGGGTTCATCAAGTTTTGAATCCAGAAACATTAACAAACCTGATGAGATAAATTCTCTCCAATGGTGTCCTTTCAAAAAAGGAGATGAATATTTTTCCCCTTCCAAAAAAGATTATATGATTAATTACAGGGTTCAGAATATTGAAGGGCTTGTAAACAAACTCAAAGAAAACGGAGTTACCATCCTAGACAGCATCGCGACATACGACTATGGAAAAATTGTACATATCATGGACACAGAAGGCAATAAAATAGAATTGTGGGAATCAAATGAAAATTGACAACTCACCCCTGTCCCCTCTCTTGCGATATACTCTTGCTTGCGATAATGATTTTTGCTTTCCGGGCAACTCACCCCCCTCCCCTCTCTTACGAAATGCTCACGTTGGCGATAACTCTCCCCCGTCCACTCTCTTATACAGATGACAATACGTATGAAATTGTTTTTTGTTCTTCGGGCAACTCACCCCCTTCCCCTCTCTTGTTACAGCAATCTCTATTCAATACAGATTTCACGTGAGAGAGGGGACGGGGGTGAGTTGCCAGTGAGGTACTATGAATGTCCAAATATGTGTTCCTTAATTATTTGTTCAACCTCGACCCAATGATTAAGTACCTGAGTATTTGAAAATCGCAATACAGTGAATCCATATTCATTCATGCGCTCAGTCCTTATAAGATCCTGCTCTATTTGTTTTAAGTGTATGTTACCGTCCAGTTCTACAATTAATTTATATTGATGACAATGAAAGTCTGTGATATAATATTTTGTACAGAAAGGATCAATTTGACATTGAATAATAAACTGCCTGTTCCACTTCAATCCGAAAAGTCGCCGATCACGGACTTTTTCCCAAAAGAAATCTTCAGCAGGCGTTTGGTACTTCCGCATTTTACGTGCAAGGGCACGAATCTTTAAATAAAGAATTCTATTGGAATGCTGGTGAAGCATTTACTAAAATTAGGGAGTTTTTAGCATACGGGCAACTCACCCCCCTTCCCCTCTCTTGTTACAGTAATCACTATTCAGAACAAAATTCATAGGGAGAGAGGGGAAGGGGGTGAGTTGCCCGAAAGACATATGCCGTGGGTGAGTTACTTTTTTCTCAACGTAAAAGATTTCTTCTGTTCTTTGCGCAAACAAACTTCTAGATCCATGCTGTCAGAAACCATCAACGATATCTCAGGCGCCATTCAACTGGCGCTTGGTCCTGTCTTCCTCCTTACAGGTATTGCCGGGATGCTCAATGTCATGTCAGGCCGCTTATCAAGGATCATCGATCGCGGCAGAACGCTGATGGAAAAAC
>JBDUAU010000142.1:0-1849 GCA_040004485.1 Saprospiraceae bacterium | reverse complement strand
CACCATATGGCCTCTTTCAAGAATACCCAGTGCCTTGTATATCCTTGTGAGAATTCGTGCAACTGTTGTTTTACCTGTTCCCGGATTTCCAATAAATACGGTGTGCATATAGAATTTATTCAGCACACTTCGCCCGGTCACCTGGTGATAACGAACGATATCAACCATCTCCTCGATTTGCTTTTTCACGCCTTCCAGGCCCGTGAGTGCATTGAGATCTGCAAGGGCCAGCGTAAGTAATTTCTCATCCACCGGAATCGTCGGGTTGTCAGCTGTATTTAACAACTTAATATGTTCAATATCGGCAGCCGTAATGATTGACAAGTCTTCTCTCGTAGGATCAAGGGCATAGGATGAATTCATTACACGCAAGCCAAGAGACACTTTTGCTTTTTCGATGAGGTCATTGACAAAGCGTGCATTACCAAACGTACGGTCCCTGTTGCGATAGGCTTCAATGATCATTTCATCCACCAATTTCTTAGCATCATTCGACAGAACAACTTCTTTATCCTTGCAGGCATACATGCCAATCTCTGAAAGATCCTGCGGGAGATAGTCTGAAAAATGATAATGGATTTTAAATCTTGATTTCAAACCGGGATTAGAATCCAGAAAATATTTCATCTCCTTTGGATATCCTGCGACTATCACAGCCATATCACCGATTCCATTGGACATTTCCTTTACCAAAATCTCGATGACTTCACGTCCGAAATCTTTTGTATCATCATTCGCCCTTGCAAGGCTATAAGCTTCGTCTATAAACAGCACACCACCGCGGGCTTTCTCTATCGCATCCTTTGTCTTTGGTGCAGTCTGACCGATATATTCGCCCACCAGATCTACTCTATCCACCTGGTGAACATGACCTTTAGTCAGCAGACCCATATTTTTGTATAGTTTACCCATCATCCCGGCGACAGTAGTCTTACCCGTACCCGGATTACCGACAAAGACAGAGTGGATGTTGATGTCGTGTCTCTCTGCAAATCCATTTTCTTTTCTGAGCTGAAGAAACTGGAGATATTGAGCATGCTCGTATACTTGTTTTTTTATTTCCTGCAAACCGATCATGGCATTCAAATCCACCATGACTTCTTCGAGGCTCTGAACAGCAGTTTCTTCTATAGTGAATTTAGCAGGACGGTAATCAGGTAAAAGAACCTGGCTAATCCCTTCTTTGAAATCTTCTCCAACTTCGAAAGGAACAACGGCCACAAGCCTATCCATGAAAATGATTTCAGCAGTATATTTTCCTTTTCGCCATGATCCTTTCACGTTGGATCCCCACCCCGCGGTTACTTTTACTTTTTCATCTCCCTTCTTGATCGTTTGCAACCTCGTGACCTGGCCTTTAAGCTCCCTAGCTTCATTATAAAATTTTGTAAACAACTCACATTGCCATGCATCCTGTGTTTGCAAATTCTGAAAGACAACTTCTGAATAGATGTAACGTGTTTCAGCGCTGCTGAACGCAACATAATAATGACGGTCATCTTCTCCCACATCATCATACTGGCCTTCATACAAACGAAGGGATTGAAGAGAAAGATAACGGGGTTGTCCATTGAAACTCGTATCACTTTCCTCGATATAGAAATACTTTGAACCTACTTTTTCATTATTGATGAATGCTTCCCAGCAATACGCACCCTTTTTCCAGAATGAGCCTTCTTTTTTATTTCCCCATCCTTCGCGGATATAGACGACGCTATCGTATTTGCTGACATTACGACGTATTTGTAAACGGCATAATTCCTTCCCTGCTCTCTTCATGGATAAGCAACGCAATGTCACTTCCACATCCCAGCTTTCAATATCAAATTGCTTATTGAAAAAAGATAGT
>JBDUAU010000621.1:0-6132 GCA_040004485.1 Saprospiraceae bacterium | reverse complement strand
GCCCCGAATTGATCGGCCCCTGGCTGTTGTACAGAAAAAGACCTGCAATAAAATAAAGGAAAAGAATCACCAGTTTATTCATCGTCCTCTTTTTCCGAACCCGTTGCGATTTCGTCGTTGCATAGTATAGGTAATTTAAATAATCACTTTCGTCTGGTATGTAGGAGTAGGTCATAGTGCTTGTTGGGTGTTGGCTTTTGCGTGTGTCTATTCTGTATGGTTGAGCTTAAAGTTCAGTTGTTTATGTTCAGTTGTATATGATCCATTGTCCAACCACTTTTTCTTGCCGCAAATTTCGCAAATTAACGCAAATTAAAAAAGCTGTTTTATTTTACTCGTCACTCGTCACTCGTCACTCGTTACTCGTTACTCGTCACTCGTTACTCGTCACTCGTCACTCGTTACTCTTCACTCGTTACTCTTCACTCGTTACTCGTTACTCGTTACTCTTCACTCCTTACTTAGCTCGTCGCATTTTTTGGAACGGTGATGTATGCTAAAATGAGGCACAAAAAAATCAACCCGGTACACAAAATGGGAGGTAAAAAAGTAAGAAAGTAATTGGCGACAAATGAGATCCCAAATACAATGATATTAATGATGATGATTCCCCTAAGTATTTCCGGACTAGCTTTTTTTCGAAGGAGATACCAATTGATGACACCACCTAATAACAACATCAACGCGAAGCCAACACTCATTGACGTGATGATATCCATCATGGTAGGTGTAAACCCGGCGCCCATGTCCATTTTGTTCGTCGTCATCAGGTTGATCATCTCTTTCTCCGCGTCATTCGTCCCCCGGGGTTTATCAATGAAACTCAGGGAATGAAGCATCGCTGTAAGTATCTGTAGCGTTGCTGCAATTTTTAACCAGAATGTATATTTCTTTAGCATAAAGGGTTTATTGGAGAATGTATTTAGAAATTATCTATAGAGATCGAGTGGATTAACATAGAATTTATTTGTTTAGGATTTAAACTCTCCAAAGTATCCTTTGCTCTCCACCTTGCCTGTAAAAAAATTAAGAAAGAGCGCTACAAAAATGATGAAAAGAGTAGACTGAAAACTAACCAGGAATTTACCGGCAGGTGTGGCCGGAAAATAATCTCCAAAGCCTATGGTGGCAGATGTAATAAAGCTGAAATAGACAGAATCAAACCAATGCGTCAATGGTTTGTTCAGGTAATTGCCATGCCCGTAGATAGCGCCAAAATCAAAAATGATTTCTACGTAATTAATAAACAGGAGCAGCATCGATCGACGGTAAGAACGCGGCCTGGCGATGACATCTGAGGCGAATATCAATGTAGGTACGTAGAGCATGGTTTCGACCATGAGCCACACTAATATATAAAACAATATATGGTTGTGTTGAAGATCATTGATCAGCAGAATTAACGGGAAAGAGAGTTTACACAAGACATACACATCTACAGCAAGGTCCTGGTATGCAATCCACTTTTTGCTGAATATTTGTTTGATATACAACCCGGGGAAAAAGAATTGAGATACGGCCAGGAACAAGCGAAGTATTTTTTCAATCCCGATATCATTATCATGCTCGTTATTCCAGATACACTTGATATTATACAGACGCCTGCTGATCGAACCTTGTGTAGGCGTTTCTCCCTCCAATGGTCTTCCCAGAAAAAGTTTATACAGTTGCAGTTTCATATAGAACAAATGATTGTAGGAAGGCTTAGAATTATTTTTGTTTTTCCTGTAGTTGATTTACGACTTCACGGATAGGTACGTCATCAATCATCACATCTTTTATCACGGCGTCACCATTTTTAATACTGACTAAGGCATAAGCCACCTGGTTAGTATCCCTGGCAGTTTCTCTGTAGACGTCCTGTGCACCTTGTGCTTTTGATTCCTCCATATAAAATCTGGTGAATGGATATCCAACCGTCACATAGGTCATCGTATCGGCGATGATGTAGTCAATTGATGCTTTGACATAATTTTCGTCATCCATCGGCTTATCTTTTGAAATTGAATTTATTTTCACAAAACCTTTCTCATCCTCACCGAGCAGAACAAAAATCGGATCGCCCTGATTCCATTCTTCAGCATTCGCCACATGATATGAATTGGCCTCAAAAGAAAGTGTGATATATTTCCCCCTGAACGGATCCGTGGGATCAATAGGTGCGGTCTTGAATCTGAATTCTTTTCCAGAGGCAAGGATGGATTCCTTCCGGCTTATCATCTGCACAGGTATATAAAGCTGAAGGACGACCATCAGGATAAAGGCAGGGATTAGGATTGTTTTGTTCATAAAAGACGTTTTTCGATACCGGATTAAAGGATACCGGATGCAGGACTCTATTTTTGAATTTTATATCGCACTGAGAACACTGAGAATGCAATTTATTTTTTGACCACTATCTACTTAAGAGTTGTATTCAGACAGATTAGTTTAATCAGACAGATTAGTTTAATCAGACAGGGGCTAGCCCTGTCACTACTATTTACTATTCACTACTCGTTATTCACTACTCGTTATTCACTACTTGTTATTCACTACTCGTTATTCACTACTCGTTATTCGTTATTCGTTACTCGTTACTCGTTATTCGTTATTCTTTTCTTTTTCACCATCTGGTAATTTGCAAAAAAGAAACCAAGGCCTACACCGACAAATAATATTCCCTTCAGAACAAAACTGATATCGGCGTCAAAGAATCTGCATATCACCAATGCGGTGACGATCAATAAACCATAGTTCAATATACCCAGGTGGTTTTCCCGGGCTCCTTCACGTATAGTAAGTATACCCACACCCAGAACAAGTAAATTGATCAATACAACAGAAATAGGGGAGGAGAGACCCACAATAAATATGATAATAAATAGAAGAAAGATCAATTCAACCGGTTTTATTTCAAGAGGCTTATGTTTCATTTTTTGATAGATCAGGATCCCTAGTGCTGCGAGTGACAATATGGCTGAAACAAGAAATTCTATTGAAGTAAGGACATTCGTTTCAGAGAAATCTTTGTCGATGAGATCGCTCCAAAAGAAGTTAAAACTCAATACAAGTAATATCCCTACTGTACCAAGTGATCCGAGTATGAGATAGCCATTATTCCTGATCTTCTGTTCCCTGATGAAAGGAGTATTACCGATTAAATAGAGTAATCCGAATAAACTTACATATGCTATGAACATCAATTCGCCCTCATCTCTCGCTACAGTACCTAGTATGATCACGACGGAGAGGGGAATAAACCAGTTGTGAAAGGTGAAAAAGTTACTTTCACTACGCTTTCTGAATAACATGTAATAGTATGGAAGTACTAGTAAAAGCATTCCCCAATAGATGTAGGATTCATGAGTTGAATTTCCCCAGTAGCCTATTTCGCATGCGTACCATGTGATGCCGGCGATGTAAAGAAGAGAACTCATTGAAGACCTCATCACATAAATGATGGGAACACAAAGGAGCATCCACGTAAAAAGATAGGAAGCAAGACTTCCGGATACATTGTATATCTGGCTTAATAATCCGATACAGGCCCCAACAGAAAAAAACAGGAAGACTGATCCGGCTTCACGCCAGGTCACATTTTCTCCTTTCTTCAATAAAGTATATCCACAGATAGCCTGTCCAAAAACTAAAGGAATAAAAGCAATCACAGTCTTCACCATTCTCGATAGTGAATCCCAATTGTGTGCAAGAATAAGAATGATACCTAAGCTGATCATGATGGCACCAAGAATACCAAAAACAATGACCAGTTTGTTTGAAGGGGGCTCTGTTTTAGAATCGTAGTATTGATTAATCCGGTCTGCGGTCTCAGGTGTGATCACACCGGCATTGAGCAATTCAGTTATTTCCTTACGGACTTTCATAGAGGGCATATAAAGACAGCTAAAGGTAGTGCAATAGGGTGGAAAGGGTAAGCTTTCGGTTTGAAGCATGCCGGAAAACTTTTACCTTCGGCCTCAAACCACACTATCTTGGCAAAACAGGTAAAACAAAAAGCAAAAGCTCCGGTCACACCAGTTGTTGCACCCCCTTCTGAAACGGTGATGATGTGGAAAAAATACTTTCCATATATCATCACTGGTGTCTTTTTCATTCTTTCCCTCATTGGTATCCTGAATCATGAAATGTGGCGGGACGAATACCAGGCCTGGATGGTCGCGAGGGAAGCGCATTCAATTCCGGAGCTCTTTCACAATCTGAAATATGAAGGGAATCCCGTGCTTTGGCATGCCTTTCTTTTCGGCATCACTGCATTTACAGATAACCCTTTCTACATGCAGTTATTTCACATCCTGATTTCTTCATCTTCGATATACCTTATCAATCGGTACGCGCCATTTTCATTGCTTCAAAAAATATTGTTGACGTTTGGGTATTTTGCTTTTTTTGAGTACAATATTATCGCGCGGTGTTATAGTCTGGGTTTACTATTAATTGTGATTTTTTGTATCCTTTATAAAGAACGTCAGAAGAATTTATTGCTGATAGGCGGTGTGTTATTTCTTTTAGCCAACAACACGATTTTCGGTGTGATCCTTACGGTGAGTTTCGCAGGGATCATCATTTATGAAGCATTGTTTAAGGATAAGAAGGATAAATCGCCCCAAATCCCGTTTTCTAAATTAGCATTGTTTAGTCTTATCACATTTGCAGGGGTATTATTGGGTTATTTACAAATCAAACCAGAGGCTGATAATTCTTTTCCGACACTTTATGTGACGCATTTTGATATTGTACGTTTGAAGTATACATTATCAAGATTTATTCATGCGTACATCGCTATCCCTAATTTTAGAAATTTCCATTTCTGGAATACTAATTTCTTTGTACCTGATGAACGCAAATTCATGGTCGGCGTGACACCGATTTTATTTCTGCTATGGTTAATTGCATTTTTACGGAATCGCCTGGTTTTCCTATTATATACGGCTGGCACGTTGATACTCCTGGCATTCTACTATTATACCGGATTTATCTGGAGCCGATATTCCGGCCACTTGTTTTTATTATTAATGGCTTGTTGCTGGATGGCATATTTCACAAAAGATAAGCCTTACCAAAACGGATTGTTAGACAAATTGTCGATGTTCGGAAGTAAAATCAGAATTCCCTTTTTTGTTTTTATTCTTTCCGTTCATGTGATCGGGGGGGTGATGGCCTATGTGATGGATCTTGAATATCCTTTTTCTACCAGCCAGAACGCGGCCGATTATATAAAGCAAAATAAGTTGGATGAATACAATATTGTGGGGAGCCAGGATTATGCTATTTCTCCGCTTGCATCAGAACTGGATAAGAAAATATATTATGTTGAACGTAAGGAAGCCGGTAGCTTTATTATCTATGATCAGAAAAGAACTTTCGTTTCCGATTTTGGTGAGCTTATTAATTTTGCAGGGCAAGTGATGGGCAAAGACAAGAATAGAGTAATCCTCGCGAAAAGTAATGAAATCACAAAGACATTTAATGACACGGGAGAAATAGCACCCTGGGATGTGGGTATGGTCACCGATTCATTCAATATGACGTTGCTTAAAAAAATCGAACCCGGAATAGTAGAAGATGAGACATATTACATTTATGCCGTGGACAGAGTAAAATGAAAGTGCAGGAAAAATAATTACATGTGAAAAAAGTAAACTAAAAATATCTTCACTCGGTTGCTGAGCTGCGGATACTGAGCTGTCGCACAAGGATGAGTTCAGCAGGTCAAAGCATCACTTTTCAATACTCGTTACTCGTTACTCGTTACTCGTTACTCGCTACTCGCTACTCGTTACTCGTTACTCGCTACTCGTTACTCGCTACTCGCTACTCGTTACTCGTTACTCGCTACTCGCTACTCGCTACTCGTTACTCGTTACTCGTTACTCGTTACTCTCTACGCTCTGCTCTATGCTAGTTGTCTGTCTATATCCCGCTGGACATCTCTGTCCTTAATCGTATTCCGTTTATCAAATTCTTTCTTTCCCTGGGCAAGATAGATTTCACATTTCGCGTGACCTCGGGCAGAAAAATATATTCTGTAAGGGACAATCGTAAGTCCTTTTTCAGCGACACGACGTTCGAGTTTTTTAAGTTCATTTTTCTTCAATAATAATTTGCGGGAAGCTTTCACTTCATGCTGAA
>JBDUAU010000546.1:0-6142 GCA_040004485.1 Saprospiraceae bacterium | reverse complement strand
GAAATATGATGCAAATACAAAAGCAATAGCCCTGGATATAGAGGCCATTAATGACGATATAATTCTGGGAGCACATCCTCTGTTCGAGCCAGCATTAAATTTTTACAGGCAAACGAAACATCTTACGAAATACACTGAAGTTGATCATGATGGATATAGAAAGGCGGGTGACTATAATTATTTTGTAATCCCGGATGAAGACAGGCAGAAAATTGTACAGGATAGCCTACAGGTTATAAAAGAATATCAACCCAGCCAGACGATTCTTGCAAGCCGTAGAAACAAATAGCCATTAAACCTTTCCGGAAAGATTATTTTTTCTTTGCCTTGACCTTTTCAACCTTAGGTTTCTCTTCCTTTGATTCCACCATCTCCAGATCCATCTGTCTTGAATTCATATCGATCTTTTTGATTCTCGCCATGATCTTTTGGCCGATCGTGTAAGTTTCACCTGTACGTGAACCTGCAGTGTATGGAGCTGTCATATAAAATCCGCCCTGCATGTTCCTGAATGGAATAAGTCCTTCTGCCCGCGATTCCTCAAGCTCTACAAATATGCCACCTTCAATAACCCCTGAAATAACACCTGCAAATTCCTGTCCTACTTTGTCCTTGAGATATTCCATCTGCTTGTATTTGATGGATTCTCTTTCAGCAGTCATTGCGGCTCTTTCCCTGTCAGATATGTGTTTACATTTTGCTTCAAGATTGTTTTTATCCTCGCGATATACACCATTGAGATTGGCATGTAATATCCGATGCACCAATACATCTGAATATCTTCTGATCGGCGATGTGAAGTGCGTATAATAATCAAATGCAAGTCCGTAATGACCAATATTGTTAGTTGTATAAATAGCTTTGGCCATTGTACGAATCGCGAGTGGTTCGAGAAGTCTCAATCTTTCATCTTCTTTTGAAGCTTCAGCCAGGCGGTTAAATGACTTTGATATTTGTTTTGGCGTATCGATTTGAATAATGAATCCTAATTCCCTTGCAAACTTTTGAAAATCGAGCAACCTGTCCTGATCAGGAACATCATGCACCCGGTATGGAAAAGGTATCTCCTGTGATTTACTTTTGTGCGCCATCAATGTAGCTACTTCGCGATTGGCGAGCAACATAAAATCTTCGATGAGTAAATGGGCGTCCTTCCGTTCCTTTACAAAAATCTCAAGTGTCTGACCCATTTCATCCACTTTAAATTGGAGTTCATCCGTTTCAAATGTGATAGCGCCATCTTTGAATCTTTTCTTTCGAATAGATTTCGAAATTTTGTTCAGCTTTTTTAATTCTTCAGCGAATGGACCTTCGCCTGTTTCCAATCCAACCTGAGCATCTTCATATGAAAAACGATGATCGGAGTAGATTACTGTTCGACCGAACCATCTGGATACAACCTGGTGATCATGATCAATTTCAAATACAGCCGAATAGCAAAGACTTTCCTCCAATGGACGAAGTGAGCAAAGTTCATTCGACAATTTTTCAGGAAGCATGGGACACACGCGGTCCACGAGATAAACCGATGTGGAACGGAAATAAGCTTCTTTATCCAGAGCCGTACCGGGTAATACATAATGTGCAACGTCAGCAATATGCACTCCGACTTCCGTATTTCCATTTTCTAATGTCTGAATGGAAAGTGCATCATCAAAATCCTTTGCTGTGATCGGGTCGATTGTAAATGTGGTGATCTTTCTAAAATCGCGACGCTTAGCTATTTCTTCTTCAGAAATATGGTCAGGTAATTTCCGGCTTTCTTCGATGACGTCATCCGGAAATGCCAGATTGAATCCGTTGTTGATCAGAATAGATTGCATTTCCAGTTCATGACTACCGGAAGCGCCCAGGACAAGCACTATTTCTCCTGAGGGTGAATTATCCTTCCATTCTGTAATCTTCACCACCACTTTATCGCCATCTACTGCTTCTGCTATTTTATCCATCGGAACGATGACATCAAACTGGATATTCGACCGGTCTGGGACAACGATAGCAAACTTCTTATAAAAATTTAATGTACCGATGACTTGCTCAATTGCCCTTTTCAAAATATTCACTACAAGTCCTTCAGGCTTTCTGCCGCGTCGCTGAGAGATAAGTTCGAATTGAACCTGATCTTTATGCATAGCGCCTCCGGTATTCCTGGATGATACATAGACATCTTCTTCAAGGTCTTCTGTGATGATGTATGCAGAGCCTGATCGTGTCATATCCACCCGGCCTGTGTAAACCGGCTTACCAGATGCTTTTGCAGGTTTTTGAATAGTTGAAGTTGGTTTCGCTTTTACCAATAAGCTTGTATACACACCCTCTTCATCAACAGAAAGTTTCCCCTGTTTCACCAGGCCATCAAGAACTCTGGCTAAATCCGATTTGCCATTGGCGATTTTGAGTTTCTTGATTAGTTGGCGGGGAGTCCATGCAGGATTTCTGCTTTGTTGGATTGTATCAAAAACCAGGGCTCTCAATTTTTCATAGGGCAGTTTCTGTCCTTTAATCTTTGTCAATGGGGGTATTGACGATGTTTTATTCTTCTTTGTCTTCTTCATTCATTTCATAACTAATATAACCGTCAGGCAGGATTGCCATTTGGTATGTGCTGGTATTATCAAAATCCAGCGAATTTTCTTCTTCAGGGGTGAGTCCTTCGGCGATGGTGATGCTCATGTCTGTATTGAAGATCGATACTGAATGCAGGATACCTGATTCATCAGATCGCAGACCACCGACGATAGCATGGCTGATCAGATGTCCATTCAATCCATACGTGGCAAGGATAAATTCATACTTCAAAAGACCAGCCTTCCAATAAATCAATGCCTGGAAATCCTTAGTGCCTTCTATCCTCCCATAAGGAATATACTCTGTGTATTCATCCACCTCATCCCCTTCAAAAGGCAATATATAGGCATCAATCATCACTCCCGGCAGCGGCAGTGAAGAGGAAGGTATCTGACCTATGTCCGGTAAAAGGCTAAATGGCAGATCCAGCAAAGGGAAAAATTCAATAAATTCGGCAAAACTTGCCATAGGAATCTTATTCACAGGGCAAATTTATGGGAATAAACCCAACCCAACGGTAATAGGTCAGCGTCTTGCTTATTTGAATAATGTATAATCACCTCATTCATGATTGAATCCAACGGTTTAAAAATCGCTGTCATCCTTGTGTGGGGGCTATCGTTTCTATCCGCATGCCATCTTGAAGATGCCGGGATATCGAGTTCTGATCCGGCTCTGACCTTACACGCAGATCAGAATCTTTCCCTGATCACATTGAACTGGGACCCTGTCAATGTGACCGGGTTCAAAGAATACATTATACTTCAATCCACAACTGACATTCCTAACGGACCTGCTCCAATAGTCACTGCTGAGACTACTGTCCTTAAACGAATAGACAACCGGAATATTCATTCTATAGCTGTCTCCAATACGCTTTTTGCAGAACGTTTATGTTATAAACTTTATACCTCAGTAAATGATCGATTCCTTTATTCTTCCACAGTTTGTATAGATCAGGATCTTGCTCTGTTCAATGGCTTTAATGACAGAGCCGGGCACGAAGACGGTCTTGATAAAGTAGTCATGTTCGATCGAATAAATGGTCAGTTAAATGTGCTGGATTATAAACTTGAAACCATCGAACAGACAATAAGTGAAGTAAGTCTTTCTTTTCCGATCATCATGGTGTCGACCCTGGAAGGGACAACGAATGTGTTTGGATATGACCAGTCACCTGCCCGAATGATAAAATATAAATTCCCGGACCTCCAAACTTTGTATTACAAGAACTTCAATAGTGTTCTTTATGCGGCAGCCGTGAACAAGCAATATATTTTTATATCTGTTGATGATTTTGGTAAAACCTTCCAGATATTAAACCGGAGTAATTTAAATACAATTGAAACCAGGTCCGGCATGACCGGAAACCGGAACATAGCTGTATTCGAAGACGATCCGCTGATCGTCCTTGAAATCGGTGAAACATCAATGATGAGATACAACATTGATCAAACGGGCAATATCATCCAGTCGGAACAATTAAATACCGGTGTGAGTCAGATCAGTACAGAAAACACAACTGCCAATAGTGATGAATATTTCATCTGTGGACGTGCCGGTTCTATTGTCAATCGAAGTGGGGAAATAATAGGATCTCTTGTCAAAGGCCTTAATGCTGTAAGTCTGATCAATCGGTTTTCACCAGATAGATCGAAGGTAGTGTGTATCGTAAATACTAATGTCAAAACCTCATTGGAAATAAATGATGTTTCCGCTTTGCCTGTCATTACTAATATTGAATCATTTGATCTTCCTCAGGCTACATATTCAGATGCGATAGTTGAAGATCATATCATCTACGTTTTTGGGGTGACTTTTGCATCCGGTCAGTCCCAGACATTCATTCTCAAGTATCCTATCTGATGATGATAAAAAAGATAATTTCTTCATTCATATTTATGATACTGGCCTGTAGTATGCTGAATGCACAGTCAGAAGAGACGCCATACTATCATTTGAGTTTTGGCATCAGTGCAGGTGATATATTACATAGTCTCTTTAACACTGAAAATGCAAATAAATCATATGCTGCTTTTGTACTTGAATATGCCGGACCACATTATGCGATACAGGCCGGATTCAGACCCGGTTACAATACAAGTAATACGCGTCACGAAGGATTTTCTGATCATGATGTGACGGACAAGCTTTCTTTTTCGGGTCATCTTAACCTTACAAGGAGTGTTTATACTGATCCCCGCTGGAGCCTCAGGGCTGGTTTAAAATATGACGGCGGGTGGTCAAAAGAAGATATAATCAACGATAGTGGATTTGACAGAGTGACGACACGCCGACTCGAGTGGAATGCCGGGGGCGGTGCCGTAGTGGATATCCGTTTCAAAGTTCATCCACGCATCAGTCTGGGCACGGAAGCAAGTCTGATCTATTCTTACAATCAATCAGAATTGCAGCAACACTTTACCAACTTCCCTGATTTCGATACGACGAAGGATAAAATCACCGGCCATAAGATCAATGTCTTCGAGCCGATGACTATATATATGAGATTTCATTTTTAACTTTAATAAAAATAACGAGTTATGAAAATTCGACTTACACTCATGACCCTCTGTTTACTGGTAGTGGTTCTATCCTGCCAAAAGGATACTTTTAAAACCATTATAAAAGCTCCGGAATTACCAGCCGTGGCATATGATTATACGCCGAAATGGGGAGGCATGCTAAGCCAGATGGAGGGACAGGATATCGGCATCACTAACGAAGGTGCTACATTGGGCAGGGTATTATTTTATGATAAGATATTATCGATTGACAATACCGTTTCCTGCGGATCATGCCACCACCAGTCGAATGCATTCTCTGATAATGCAAAAGAAAGTTTAGGCATAAATGATCAAAAGACAACGCGCAATGCGCCTGCGATAAGTAATCTTTACGATGATAATCTTCTGTTTTGGGATGGACGATCGACATCGATCAAAGACCTCGTACTGAGACCTATCCGCAATCACAAAGAAATGGGGATGGAAGACATGAATTTCCTGGTGGCTAAAATCAAAGCTGCTCCCTATTACAATGATCTTTTTACAAAAGCATTTGGTAATGCTGAAGTGACATCGGATCGAATAGCAGAAGCCCTTTCGCAATATCTCAAGAGTATGGTTGGATGCAATAGCGATATGGATAAGTCGGTAGCCACAGGCGAATCTTTATCTCCACTGGCTGAAATGGGCAGAAATATATTTTTTGGCAAAGGGACCTGTTACAATTGTCATTCCGGGCCAGATTTCAATAGTCGTGGCGGTTTTAAAATTGATCCTTTTTTCCCTCCCAACGGAGGCGGTTTTGGATGGGCCCAGAACATAGCTGATATCGGTCTTGATGAGCAATATTCTGATGTGGGAATGGGTATTTTTGATCAAGCTTTAGTCGGCGTCTTTAAGATACCATCTTTGCGAAATGTAGCCATGACTGCGCCCTATATGCATGATGGAAGGTTTGCTACCCTTGAAGACGTTGTGAATCACTATAATTCCGGAATAAAGAAATCTCCCAACCTGGACAATGTATTTAAGGCCTGGGATACAGGTGAAGCCATAAAACTGGGCCT
>JBDUAU010000127.1:0-6150 GCA_040004485.1 Saprospiraceae bacterium | reverse complement strand
TCGTGATTGAAAATAATAGTTGTCCCTCCGGACAGAAATCAATGCCGCTGAAAGTAGACACACTTCACCAGGGCAGTTATCGGGAACTTATTGAGAAATCATTTCAACCCTACAGTAAAATAAAAAAACTGTCTTCTAATGAAGTAATCGCTGTGTTGTATGATAAGAATATCATGGAGACCAGTGGTTATGCAGCCACGATGGCTGATGTCTTTCAACATCCCGTTTACCTGGTGCCTTTTTATGACGGAGCCAATAACGATCATATCCGTTACAAAAATCACTACATCGAAATCCTGGATGACCGGCACAAATGGAAACAGGTCGTTGCTGCTTTCAGGTATGTGACACAAAAGCCATGGAATCGAATCCCGGTCAATTCGAAAACAAGGATTTATAATCCAATCATTGCATGTCTCGCGGGTGGACGGAATAAACTGATCGCCTCAAAGGCTTATAATCAATACAATGGAGAAATTGATGGCATGGGTCTTAAAATCAGAACGCCTGAAACGATATGGGATGTGCAAAAAGATGAAGTTCCACTATGGGTAAAACGAATGGGTGGTCAAGCTGTGATCAAAGTACCTTACAGCAATGCAGGTCAGGGCGTATACACAATTGTAAATGAGACGGAGTTAAATGATTTTCTAAGTCGTGATTATGAATATTCAAAATTCATTGTACAATCACTCATCGGTAACTACACATGGAGTTCCCATACGGAGTCCGGAAAGTTTTTTCATCTCGGTACGATTCCAAATGCGAAGGGAGATACTTATGTTTTTGATCTGAGGATGATGATCTGTGCTACACCAAATGGTTTCAGACCGGTCTGTGTGTATTCGAGAAGAGCAAATTCCCCTTTAGCAAATGACATCACAGAAGGAACATCCTCATGGGACATGTTAGGTACAAATTTATCTCACAGGGATACAAATGGTGAATGGACTACGGATACAAACAGACTTATCCTGATGGACAGAAGAGATTTCAATCACCTGGGCATGGGGCTTGATGATCTTATTGAAGCTTATATTCAGACCATACTCAGCACAATTGCGATCGATAAAATGGCTTGCCGCCTGGTCAATTCAAGAGGTCAGTTCAATGCAAAACTATTTGCTTCATTCAACGACGATCCATATCTCATCAGGGAAATTATGATGGAAGCATGATCAGAAATTTATTGATCGTCACGGATCACACTACGCACACTGCATCTAACTCCATTTATGAGTTAGGTATAGCCCTTAATGCCGGCCGCGAAGATGTGAATGTTTGGGTTTGTTCGAAAGGCATTGAGGATAACATGGATTTTTTTAATTCCGTACCTGAGGCGGCTATCTATATAACAGTGATTAATTCTTCATTTGCTTTCCATCCATCAGGAATGGGATTCAGCCAATCAACTATGCGCATAAACCGAAAAGATATTGATTCGATTATTATCAGGATGCCACAACCATTGAATAAACAATTTCTATTATCTCTCAAAACAATAGTATCTCCTGAAAAAATCATAAACAATCCTGAAGGCACTATCGAAACAAGTTCAAAAGAGTTTCTGCGAACGATAGCTCATCTGTGTCCACCACTTACACTGTGCAGAAATATTGATGATGCGATCCGCCTCAGTCAGGAAATGGAAATTGTTCTGAAGCCACTCTACTCTTATGGTGGACTGGGCATTGCACGTCTGTCAAAAGAATATTATTGGGAAGAAGATAATCGATATCCTGCTGCAGAAATTTCAAATCGTGCTTTGGAAAGACAATTTCCAATGTTGGCCATGAAATATCTTCCCAATGTTTCCCTTGGAGATAAGCGAACGATTGTTGTAAATAAAAAAATATTAGGTTCTGCATTGCGATTACCTGCAAAGGGTAGCTGGATATGCAATGTAGCAAATGGGGGACATGCAATGATGTCAGAAACAGATGAGGATGAATTGAACATTGAACGAGAACTTACACCTTTACTCTATGAAAAAGGTGTGATCATGTATGGGTTCGATACATTGACCGATGATAATGGCAAGAGAGTATTATCCGAAATTAATACACTCAGTATTGGAGGAATAGGCCCGTTGAGTGAAATGAGTGGAAGACCAATTTTAAAAGAAGCGGCGGAGTTGTTGTGGAAATATCTGGAGAAAAAGTAACGAATAACGTGCTTCGACTTGCCCGACTCATCCATGTGCTACAGCTCAGCAACCATAACGAGCAAAGCGTAACGAATAAAGAATAACGAGTAAAGAGTAACGAATAATGAGTGACAAGTAAAATGAGTATTCATCGGTGGCATTTAATAAAAGATGAATTATGGAATACAGAAATGCAAATCTTAATGAATCATATTTTTTCATAATAAATCTGCGTCCTTATTTTGGTTTTTGGAATAAACAAATTAACCCGAAATGACGTAGTTACAGTTGTTGAATTCAGCGAAGGACTGAAGAGTGGCATTGTAAAGTGGATGCAAATTAATTTTTGGTGATTTATCTTCCCAATATTCTTTTTTCACCTGCAATTGTTTGCTCTTGCGATCGGCCTTGAGATCGACGCGTCCGACGAATTGATCCTTATACAGAACAGGTAAACAGAAATAACCATAAACTCTTTTGTGAGGCGGAATATAACATTCGATCGTATAGTCAAAATCGAAAATTTCCTTTAGACGTCTTCGCCAGATGATCAGATTATCAAATGGAGATATAAGAATCATTTTTTCAGGCAACCTGATGTTTTGATTGAGAAATTCGGGCAATGTGAAATAATACTTTTGCCCATCGATTTGTATAGGAACAATGATGTTCTCTTCCTGTAATTGATGAAATACATCTGTAAATATTTTCGAATCAGATTTTCTCAGATGAAATATTTCCTTAGGTGCAGCTATTCCTTGTGCGCGCAGAGTAGTTTTGATCAGGTGACTGTAATATTCATGAAGACGCGGTGTGGATGTATCAATTTCCCCTGGAATAATCCGTTCCGGCAAATCATAAACTCTTTGAAAACCTTCGCGATGACTGACCATCAGATCTCCTTCCAGAAATAATCTTTGCAAAGCCCATTTTGCAGGTTTCCAGTCCCACCAGTTGCCGCCTTTGTGATCGGATTCAAAATGTCGTGACATCAATGGCCCTTCATCACGAATGCGCTTCAATACTTTCTTCATGTCGGCTTTTGAGGTATTCGGCCAATTGTCCTTTTTATTTCTGAAGAGATTCATCACAGGAATACTGAATCGATAGTCCTGCATGGGCAAGTATGCTGCGGCGTGTGCCCAATACTCGAAAATTTCCCTCTTCTTATATTGTGCATTCTCCAGCCAATCCGCTTGATATGAAGGTATCCTTGACCATAGAATATGATGATGCGCTCTTTCAACGACTGAGATTGTATCAAGCTGAACATACCCTAAATGATGAACAGCTTTAACGACCGCATTTTGACCTGCTCCAAAAGGACTTGATTTTGTCAGGCCCTGAGCATAGAGAATTATTTTCCTTGCTTTTGCATTAGAAATGGAAACCGGCGAGATGCTCACGAATCACTTTTGTCAAGTTCCTTCACTTTGGCGTTGATATTTTTGACAATAGCTCTCACTGCTTTTCGTTTGATCTGACGCTCCATTTCACGGCTGAACTGGATCAGGTTGTATTGAAACTTCAGAATCAGAAAATCCTTTTTGATATTGACTACACGCAGCAAATAAGAATTCGGTTCGATGAGATGATGATATTCATGCAATGATTCGATCAGCTGATCTTCCAATTCTTCAACACTCCCGATGGATGAAGTGGCGACTTCAAAATCAATACTTGTTTTCTTAATCTGCTTCTTCGTATAGTTAATTACATCGCTGGTGAAAACCGTGCTATTAGGCATGAAGATAATGTCATCATCTTCATTGAGCAGAGCTGTTTTTGCAATATTGATATCTACAATTTTTCCTTTGTGGTCACCGATTTTGACAAAATCATCAATCGATATTTCTTTGCTGAAGCTTATGACAATACCACTGATGATATCAGCTATAAAGTCTTTTGAAATAATAGCTATCGCCGCAGCCACGATAGATACCGTGGTGAATATTTTATAAATCTCAATGCCGAACAATCCAAAAGTTGAAAGAAATCCATAGACCGCGATGACCATGATAAAAATATTACTCAGGCCTACGGTCACATTATCTTTTTTGTTGTATGGCAAATGTTTTCTTCCGCGGTAAACCATCGCTAACAACCGGACGACCAGACTGGCGCCAATCAAAAACATAAAAAATCTCAGCGCAACAAGAACAACCTGTCCGATAGATGGAAAATTGATGAGCCATTTATTGCTGATGGCATGAAAAAATACGAGTAGGCCGAATAAGACAAGCTCTATCATCAATTTGAAGAGGTAGCGCCCGGGAATGGGTGTACGAGGTCTTTGAATGTTGTTATACTTTGACACTATGGATTCAGGGCTATATGTTGTAAAGATAGGGTATAGTTTGTTTAAGGAAATAAACGGGCCTAACCCACTGAATCGTGCAATCTAAATCTTAAATGCCACATCTCTTCTGGCCAGCAATAAACCGGGGATCAGTGGAAGCCATAATGTCAATCCTCTGAACAACAAAGTAGCTGCAGCGGCCTGGCCAACCGATACGCCAAGGATGGTGAGTATTCCTACCGATCCTGCTTCAAAGCCACCCAGACCTCCAGGCATCAGCGAAATCGTTTTCGCTACAGAAGCCAGAACTAAAGTTGCAAAAGCGACCTGCATACTTCCATGTGCACCAAGTCCATGCAGCACTGCATAAAGTGTGAGTGAATCAAAAATAAAAATTGCGATATGGAGCAGGCTTGATTTAATCAACAAAGAAGGAGAAAGTGCCCTTTCTCTGGATACACTATTCATAAGCTCCTGCAATTTTTTCATGGCTCCAATCCGGGAAATGAGACGTGGCAATGTTTTCTTTCTGCGCTTCAACATCCAAAACAATAAAGAAGGAACTGCAATCAAAATAATGGAAAAGAACCCCATCCCATAAAGAATGAAAGCAGTGATGCCCCCATAAAAGCATAAAATCAATACTCCTGCTACGGATACGATAGCATAAGAAATGTAAAATGAAAAGGTATCAATGAACAAGGCTTCAGCCGCCAGGTTGCTGGGTAGACCCATCAGTTTTATTCCGCGATAGACGACCATATTACCGGCTATTCCTAAAGCCGGAACAAGCTGATCAATACTCAATTTCTCAATTGAAAAACGTGCCAGCATTCTAAGCGGGATATGATGATGAGCAGAATGAATGACGATGTACCAAATGGCCCCTGCACTGATATACGTTCCCGCCTGTAGACAAAAAGCAAGCAGTAACCACCAGGGCTTAGCTTCCAAAAATAGTTTCTTCAATTCACCGACCTCGCTGAAATGTATGACTACGAAAGCCACCAGGGCACCAAGGACAAGAATGCTGAAGATCAACATGAAGCGTGGGATCTTTACTGTAGGTTTTGAGTCAGTTGAAGTATCAGGTTTGGACATGAGGCCTTTATGAATTTTGCAAATTTTTTAAATAAAAATGATGCGTTATTTACCTTACGTTTATTTAGATAAGATGAGATGACGGTTAGAAAATGCACGACCAGAACCCGATTTAAGATACTTCTCAAAAGAATATGCCTGGTATTTGTCTCCAAATACTAGAAACATTTCAATTTTGATCGGCAACCTACTTTTTGTTGCCGGAACCCACCCATTTGAATGTCGCTTCAATCGATCTTCTAAATTTGAAGTACAGCCCACATAGTGTGTTCCGTCATTACAAGCCAGTATGTAAACGTAGTAAGGTGTAGAAAGCACTGGCTCATTCAAGCCAGATCTCGTCAGATTTAGCATAGCTAATGTTTTCAATTGGTCAATAAATAGTTTAACCAATTTAAGAATTTTATCTAAAAACTGAAAACATTTTCATATTATTTTAATTTAGGAAGCTAGTTTTTCTTTGACAAGGTAATAGCGGATTGTAACCGCCGAAGCTCGCCAAGGAATATCTTTTGCACAGATTTCAAAAGTGGAAACAGGCTCGCCTTCGTACTTCACTAGCGTATCAGTACTTCGGCGAGCGAAGGCGGAGAGAGAGAGATTC
>JBDUAU010000041.1:0-6158 GCA_040004485.1 Saprospiraceae bacterium | reverse complement strand
AGGTGCACCATGCTAACCTTCTTTTCAAGGTAGAGCCATGGGGGCTGGCGCCTGGGTAAAAAATAAGATTCTTCATGTTTGATCCTGTTGTTGCATGACAATTAATTGCCATGCATAAATTCCTGATAGCAAACATGAAGCAAATCGTATGCCAATTTTTTGTAATATGTAATTGAGGATACTGATTATCCCGGATAAGAGGGTGATTTAGAGGAGATTAGATGTTAGAGGAGGATATCCTGTCCCTTTATTCCCGAGTTTGGTTCAGGCTAGGAATTGCTCAAATTCGGGTTTTTTGGACTTTTTGGGAGGTATTTGTGATGGCAGAATGGGCAGAAAAGGCAGAAAAGGCAGAAAAGGCAGAAAAGGCAGAAGAGGTAGAAGAGGCAGAAGAGGCAGAAGGGGTAGAAGAGGCTGAAGAGGCAGAAGAGGTAGAAGAGGTAGAAGAGGCTGAAGAGGCAGAAGAGGCAGAAGGGGTAGAAGAGGCAGAAGGGGTACAAGAGGCAGAAAAAAGGAATTTGTGAGTAAAACTGTTATTTCCCTCTTTTTCAAGTGGCCAAGAGACAAAACCATCTTTTAACTCTTAAACCGAATGTTATTCCCACTTTTTCAGGGGGCCAGGGGGAAAAATCGAAAAGCTATTTGATAGGCATAGAACTACTTCACAGTTCTCTTGTAAGTCCTCCGGCCATTTCACCAGACTTGACGGATCTAACGTACCATATCAAATTTGACTATCAAATTGACAAGGATAAAAAACTTGTCTTCATCATTGTTAATATTCGCATCGATACCTTCCCGGCTGAAGCTGAAGTCGGAAAACTTATTGTAAGCCATATCTATGAAATCGCCGACTTTGATCATGTAATAGATATAAAGGAAGGAGATAAATTTTCGCTTCCGCAGGAGCTCACCACTATACTAAATGACATCTCGCTTTCAACTACACGAGGTGTGATGTATACAAATTATAAAGGGACGTTTTTGCATCATGCGCTGTTGCCGGTGGTGAAGCAAAAGGCGTTAGGGAAAACTTAAGACAGGCGTCCGGAAAGGTGAATGGGCCATCAGTATATCAGGCAATTATAGGCTCATATTTGAAATTAACCTGGATTTTGTACCAGTGAAGGAAGATGGAAGTATCGATTCGATCCTGATAACAGATATACGCATACTGGAGATTACAGACTATCACTGAATACCTTATCCTTACCAACCCAAATCTCATGTCTCAACAATTGAAGCACAAAAAAGAACTCCTCTCTCCTCCAGGGGATGACATCCTTGAACATATAGATTATATCAAAATGAGTCAGGCTGAACTCGCTGATCGCCTAGGAAAGACACCTTCCAAGGTGAATGATCTGATCTCAGGTAAGGAGCCCATTTCGTATACAACAGCTTTACAACTTGAAAAAGTGTTGGGCATCAAAGCCCAATATTGGTTGAACAGAGAAATGATATATCGCGAAAAACTAGCTCGTATCGAACAGGAGGAAGTGCTATCGTATGATAAAGATTGGGTGAAACAACATCCTTTCAAGCTGCTCAAAAAATACGGATATATCAAGTCGGGAAAACCGGGACCTGACATGGTAGCAGAAATGCTTGAATTCTATGGTGTTGCCAGTCCTGATGCGTGTAGAAGGCGATATGTGGATGACTATGCTTCAGCTAGCTTTCGTAAAAGCAAGGCTCATACAGTAACGTTCTCAAGTATGGCTACATGGTTACGTATAGGAGAATTAGAAATGCAGAAATTGCAACTTCCAGCATACAACAGTACTTTATTTAAAAAGATCCTTCTCGAAATAAAATCTCTGGTACGACATCATCCGGATGACTTTGCGAAACAACTACAACAATTATGTGCGAAAGCAGGTGTGGCTGTCATTTATACTTTGTGTCTTCCCGAAGCTCCTGTAAGCGGTGCTACACGGTGGTTTAGAAATAATCCATTGATTCAACTTACGAACAGACATAAAACCAATGATCATTTTTGGTTTAGCTCTTATCATGAAGCAGGACATGTGCTTCTGCATGGTAAAAAAGAAGTATTCCTAGAGGATTTTGAAGGCTTTACTCTAATTAAAAACAAAGAGTATCAGGCTAATCAGTTTGCCATGAAATGGTTACTACCTGAGAAAGCAACTGAAGATCTTCCTGTTAATCTTAAAGATGAGGATATAATTGCTCTGGCGGATCAATATGAAACACATCCTGGAATCGTGGTGGGGAGATTACAATGGTTAGATGAGTTAAAACACAATCAGGGAAATCATCACAAGAGAAAAGTTCAATTATTTATTTAATGGCGCAATATTTAGTATCGAATTTATACTGAAATTTATTTCTTCTTCTTTTTAAAATCCCCTCGCTTCCACGCCTGGATAAACTCCTTCCACGCAAAAGCATTCAGGATCTGGGGTGTGCGGATCTGGCCGACATAATAATAATTTTTGGCCTGTTGTCTTAGATAATATGAGGTATTCTCTGGTCCGTCTGATGGAAGATTTTCTCTGAGTTGCACCATCGCCTTGTCAGATAGATTCTCCGCTGCAATGTCCTCAAGATCTTCATGGACATCCATAGCTAAAAACTGCTGATTGAAATAATCGGGATCAGGCCATGGGTAAATCACTGCTTCAGGCAATAATATCGTATCCGTAGTCAATATCTGAAAAAGTGTATATCTATCCCTTGATAAGGTGTCAGGCACATGATAATAAGCATCCTTATATCCAAGGACTGAAAAGACAAGGGTCTCCCCATTCCTGACCACAATAGAAAAGAAACCATTAAAGTCTGTAAATGTACCGCGATGTGTCCCCACAACGGCCACAACAGCATAAGGAATACCAATAGGATTATTATTCTCCGCGGAGATCACCTTGCCCGATATCTGAGCTACATGAACACTATCCATTCTCGTCTGAGACTTAATGGATTGAGTGGAAAAAAGCGTGAAGAAAATTGCAATAAGTAAGCACCCTGTGTATGAGATACTTATATGGTCCTTTAATGATGCCATCGGGTAAAGTTATGGATTCAATCTACTTTAACGGTACAAGCAAGTTCATATTTCAATTGGCAGGATCAAACTCCTGCCAAGGCATCTCATTGCCATGGTTGGAGTTTGCTCCAACCATCACCGGGAAGATTTGGTAGGAGCAAACTCTTACCAAGGCAAGTCCCGTTCATTGGCAGGAGAAAACTCCTGCCAAGGCATATCTTTTCCTAAAAGGACCAGAGATCAAGGGCTTGCTGCAGCACTTCTTCCATCCTGTCTACATAAATGAATGTGACTCCGGTCAAATAATCAGGCTTGATCTGATCAACATGGCGCTTATTGGCTGTAGAAAGTATGATCTGTTGAATACCAGCTCGTTTAGCAGCCAGTACCTTTTCTTTAATACCACCGACCGGAAGCACTTTACCCCGCAGCGTGATCTCTCCTGTCATCGCAAGATGACTCTTCACTGGTTTTTTCTTGAAAGCTGAAGCCAATGCAGTCAGCATCGTCACTCCGGCAGAAGGACCATCTTTTGGAATCGCCCCTTCCGGTACATGAATATGGATATCTGTGTTTTCGAATGTCGTTGCATCAATTCCAAGATTATCACCATGGGCCTTAATAAAACTTAATGCGGTCGTAGCCGACTCTTTCATCACATCGCCAAGATTACCGGTCAGCGTAAGCTTTCCTTTTCCCGGACTCAGACTGGATTCAATAAATAATATATCTCCGCCGACTTTTGTCCATGCAAGTCCAATAGCTACACCACTACTATGCACTTCAGTATAAAGGGTCGTATCAATCCGATCCGGACCAAGAATAGTCGGCAGTATGCTTTTAGAAATAACAGGATTGTATTTATCCTCCATGGCCACATTCTTGGCTACATATCGCATCACAGAAGCTATCCGCCTGTCAAGACTTCTGACACCTGATTCACGTGTATAACTTTCAGCCATTTCACGCAAGACATCATCTTTCAACTTCACATTATTCGGCTTCAATCCATGCTCTTTGCGCTGACGAGGGATCAAATGTTTTTTTGCAATTTCTATTTTCTCTTCTGTACTATATCCATTGATATTGATGATCTCCATCCGGTCAAGCAATGCAGGCTGTATCGTCTGCAATGAATTGGCCGTAGCAATAAACATCACTTTGGACAAATCATATTCAAGCTCGAGATAATTGTCATAGAAAGTAGAATTCTGTTCGGGGTCCAATACTTCAAGTAATGCAGAAGAGGGATCTCCTCTGAAGTCTTTTCCTACCTTATCTATTTCGTCAAGAATAAAAACAGGATTTGATGTACCTGCTTTTTTAATCGATTGGATAATCCGGCCCGGCATCGCACCGATATATGTCTTACGATGTCCTCTGATCTCAGATTCATCGTGAAGGCCACCAAGCGACATACGCACAAACTTGCGCTTCAGTGCACGTGCTACAGATTTACCTAACGAAGTTTTACCAACTCCCGGAGGGCCAACAAGACAAAGGATCGGAGCCTTCATGTCACCTTTCAATTTCAGCACGGCCAAATGCTCAAGTATTCTGTCTTTGACTTCTTCAAGACCATGATGATCTTCATCAAGTGTCTTTTTTACATTCTTAAGATCGAAATTATCATTTGTGTGGTGCTCCCATGGAAGATCAAGTAGTAATTCCAGGTAATTAAGTTGCAGACTATATTCTGCCACCTGTGGATTGATACGTTTGACTTTCGCTATTTCTTTGTCAAATGTATCTTTCACCGTCTTACTCCACTTTTTCTTTTTGCCTCTTTCGATGAGGTTGCGTACTTCAGCTTCCTGCGGATTGTGGCCTAACTCCTCCTGGATAGTTTTCAATTGCTGATTCAGGAAATAATCACGTTGTTGTTTTTCAATATCAACTCTCACTTTTGATTCAAGTTGATTTTTGATTTCAAGCATCTGCATTTCATTGTGCATCATCTTGAATACTTCCGTCGCCAGTGTATCCATCTGCTCGATCTCCAGCAACTCTTGCTTCTTTGAATTGTCAATAGCAAGATTGGAAGAGATGAATCCAAGAAGATGTGTATCGCTTTTAATATTGCGAATCATCACCACGGCTTCAGATGGAATATTCGGAGAACGTTTTATTATTTTTTCAGCGAGTTCACGAATGGATCCGATGATCGCTTCAAATTCAAGTTTTTTAGTTGAAGGCGCATATTCTTTTTTGCTTACACGAGCCACCATAAATGGCTCCGTCGAATCCATCTGAATGAGGTTAAATCTTGAGCGCCCCTGAATAATAGCCGTAATCGAGCCATCGGGCATCTTGAGTACTTTCAGTACACGGGCCACTGTCCCAGTTCTAAAGAGATCTTTCTCCTCAGGATCCTCAGTGTCATCATCTTTTTGAGCAAGTACAGCTATCAGCTTGTTCGTATCATGTGCTTTACGAACAGCCTTCATTGATTTCTCCCTGCCCACCGTAATCGGTATGACAATGCCGGGAAAAAGAATTGTATTTTTTAAAGCCAGTACCGGAAGCAACTCAGGCACTTCCTCGCCATTCAGAATCTCCTCCTCATCATCTACCGAAATGATGGGCATAAATTCATTGTCGTCACTCACATCGTTACCAAAAATAAGGTCGTCAAACATAGTCGTGTGATAAATTCAGTATAAGGGCATTTTACCGCTATAACAGGTCAATTTTCATTCCACCCGTTTAACGCCTGCCAAGGAAGCATATTTTAGTTTTTTTTATGCCATTTAGTCAGGAAGATTGCCTTTCTTAAGTATAATAACGCAAGACAGAGGATTAAGTTAGGAGATAAATGAGTCCTATGTGGGAAACAGCTCCTTATTCAAAATAAATCACTCCACAACAGCTTCCTCCAGACTCCCAACAATTTTCTCT
The DNA here is from genome assembly GCA_040004485.1 of Saprospiraceae bacterium. Taxonomy (GTDB): domain Bacteria; phylum Bacteroidota; class Bacteroidia; order Chitinophagales; family Saprospiraceae; genus Opimibacter. The sequence continues at coordinate 247 of JBDUAU010000041.1, read as the reverse complement.
GTCACATCGATTTCAAAGCGCAGATTATCAATGATAAACTCCTGGCGCTCCTGTGTATTTTTTCCCATGTAATATTCAAGAATATCATCGATACTCGTGTTGTCAAGAATCAATACTGGTTCGAGTTTAATATTTGCACCTATAAAAGCACCAAACTCATCTGGAGAGATTTCGCCTAATCCTTTAAATCGTGTGATCTCTGGTTTGCCGCGCAATTTTTTGATTGCTTCCTGCTTTTCCTTTTCAT
>JBDUAU010000464.1:0-1865 GCA_040004485.1 Saprospiraceae bacterium | reverse complement strand
ACATGAATTGTCACTGAAGAGGTGATAAATCCAAAGAGGAGTAGTATCAGAAATATTTTTCTTCTCATCCTTTTGTGATGTCGCTTTCAAATTTAACTTTCAGATTGAAGGAAATATTACGTCCAATATTGAGGAGGCCAAAATATTTGAAACGGGAAAGATGATCGTAGTAGGCAGTATTTAGAAGGTTATTTCCGGTCACATTTACTTCGTATGATTGGCCGTGACTTCTGAAGGTTGTTGAAGCTCCGGCATTCCACAATGCATAATGAGGTGTAGCTAATTCATCAGGTGCTACGTTGTCCTGATCCGAATAGAAATCAACATTTGTATATATGTGAATCGAATTGATATCATGTATTCGTAATGAATAAGCCATCGCAGGCGTCAATTTTTGAGCGGGTACAAATGGAGAATAATTTCCATCTTCCAGCTTGCTGATCATGCCTGAATACGTAAGACTGACCTGCAAAGGTGAGAACGGTTTAAAAGCAATGGAACCTTCAGTTCCGTATTGTCTTGCATTTTGCTGCTTATACCTAAAAATAGGGAACCCAAACCAGTCTTCTGTTGTAGGTGCCAGGTAGATATAGTTGAAGAAGTAATTATAAAACGGAGTAATTGAAAATTCAAACAGTGATTTGTTGTAATTGACGAATAGATTTACACAAATATTCTGTTCGTTCTTCATATGCGGATTGCCTATTTCATAGGTAAACACACCTTCGTGTAATCCATTGGATGATAGTTCAGCCAGATTTCCGATGCGCACGCCAGTAGCTACATTGAGTTTTAAGTTGAAAGACTGATCCGGAAAATAGGTGAAGCCACTAAACAAGTTGTAATAGGGTGAAAATTTATTAAATGGTTTCACCTCCTGATCAGGGCCATTGACGAAAGCTGTAAAATAGGTTTTAATCCATTTTTCTCCGATGCCGATTCCATTTTCAAAAATCAATTTCTGCTTAACCGTCGTTTCAAGATAAGCGGAGATATTACTTTCCTGCAGGTTGGCGTCCGGCACTATTTTCTTGGCACCATAATTTGTATTGTCTTCAAATGAGCCCAGATTCGAAATGATCAACCTGTGCGTAGCAGAGATTTGTTTTTCCCACTTCAGTAAATATTGGAAAGTGAGTAACCACATATTCAAGCTTATTTTCCCCCCTCCCTCATTTTCAAGCCGCCCATTAGATTGGAAACCGATATTCAGATTCAGTTTAGAGTCATCTTTCAACAGGAATTTATTTTCTGACGAAAGAATATTGAGAATCACCATATGGTTTGGAATTTCAGACAAGTCCCGGCTCCAGCGGTTGTCAGGGACAATGCCTTCATATCCATCTTTGAAAATAAATCCAAACTTATTGAACGAGCTCATGAAATTATTCGTAGACGTCCACCTATGCTTTTGGAATCCGACAGTTGCCTTGAGAGCATAGCTTTTAAATCGGCTGTTTAACACTCTGGTATTATTCCCATCAGTATAATCAGCATTGTTTTCCGTGGCTACCCTCAATCTGTACCATTTAAGTCCATGATTTATTTTGTATCCGGCCTGTAGAAGTCCACCAAGTGTATTTGAATTCAATTTGATTGAGAAATCACTTTCTTTTTTTCCTGATGCAGGTTTTTCTTCATCAATCACATTTATTATTCCTCCTATGGCTTCTGAACCGAACAAAACACTCATCGGACCTTTTATGATTTCCACTCTTGAAAGCCCTATATCAGAAAGACCTAATCCATGTTCTTCCTGCCATTGCTGATTATCGAATTTTAATCCTGCAAGTAATATGAGTATCCTGTTGCCATACAATCCTCTGATCACGGGCTTAGTTATAGCTATTCCGGTGCTCAGCATG
>JBDUAU010000200.1:0-1867 GCA_040004485.1 Saprospiraceae bacterium | reverse complement strand
ATGATTGGAAATTTAGACGATTGAAAAGGAAGTGGAGCTGAAGCACCTGCACCGAATGTCAGACTCCAGCCTAATAATTCGCCAGTATCGGCATATGGATATTGATCAAGAATGCGAAGTGTCCATGTTCCATTCCCGGCACTTCCATTATTAACATTCCCCAGTGAAGTGAATGGCCGAAAGCTTCCAGTAAATGGTGCAGACCCATTAATGATATGATCAGCAGCCTGCATTTCAAAACATGCATTTGTATAGTTATCCCCATCATTGCCTAAGGAAGCTGACAACATCATGTTCGTGCCATCAGGTGCAATCAACCTGATATCAAGATCTGAATCCCAGGTGTGTGTGAGATTGATACATACATTGATCAGACCGTGATTAGGACTCAGCACATTAGGTGAAAGACCCTGCACATCAATCGTATAAACGCTTTGTGTATTGTCATCGTAGATCGGGCCACCGGTACCTGTGTAGGTCTGGCCAACACTTAAAGTGATAGCACAACAGTTAAAAAAAAGAAAGAGTAACTTTTGCATCATGAGGGGTCGATTGAGGGATTAAATGTATACGATTTCTTTCGATGCAGGATAAAAGGATGCCGGACACCGGACTTACCATTCAACATATTTTAATAGTGAGTCGAAAATCAGAAAAATAATTTCATTTGAGTTCATTTCAATTTTACCCATGGCTCCCTGAGATTAAACCTAACTATTCTCAATCTTTTACTGAAGCTCAGCATCCAAGGGAGTTGCAAAACCTAAAATTCAAAATTCCTTGCTCACCATTTTACTTCTAAATTCCAAATTCATTATTCGTTATTCGATATATCTTTATCCCACATCAACAACAGATTGAAATACATGTCTTCTGAGAAACAAACCCTTCTGGATCAACAGATTATCCAGGATTCCGCCCGCCAGTTCGCACAGACTCATATCCTTCCGCATGTCATGGAATGGGATGAAGCGCAGATTTTTCCGATGGATCTGATGCATCAACTAGGTGATCAGGGCTTTCTTGGGGTATTGATTCCGGAGGAGTATGGAGGTGCAGGACTAGGGTACCAGGAATACATCACGATCATCACAGAGATCGCTAAGGTGTGCGGTTCGATAGGCCTTTCGCTTGCTGCGCACAATTCGCTTTGCACGAATCATATCTATACGTTTGGCAATGAAGAGCAGCGACAGCGCTGGGTCACGAAGCTCGCTACCGGTGAATGGATCGGAGCCTGGGGACTGACTGAACCGAATACAGGTAGTGATGCGATGCGGATGCAGTGTACAGCAGTGAAGGATGGTGATGAGTGGATACTCAATGGAACGAAGTGCTGGATCACGCATGGTCAGTCTGGCCATGTAGCCGTAGTCATCGCGCGTACAGGCGAACTGTTGGACAGTCATGGGATGACGACGTTTGTGGTAGAGAGAGGTACACCCGGTTTTAAGGCTGGTAAAAAAGAAAACAAGTTGGGCATGCGTGCCTCTGAGACAGCGGAGATGATCTTCGAAGATTGTCGTGTTCCTGCTGCTAATATACTTGGAAAGGAAGGTGATGGATTTATCCAATCCATGAAGATTCTTGATGGTGGACGTATATCCATTGGTTCGCTCGCACTTGGTATCGCGAAGGGTGCATATGAGGCATCCGTAAAATATTCGCAAGAGAGACAGCAGTTTGGAAAACCGATTTCGAGTTTTCAGGCGATCAGTTTCAAGCTTGCAGATATGGCAGTGAAGATTGAAGCAGCGGAAATGTTATTGCGCAAAGCTGCTGATCTTAAAAACAATGGTAAGCATGCGACCAAGCTTGCGGCGATGGCTAAATATTATGCTTCAGAAATAAGTGTACAGATCTCAAC
>JBDUAU010000423.1:0-1870 GCA_040004485.1 Saprospiraceae bacterium | reverse complement strand
GACAGGACCTGTACACCGGTCGCCTGAGGACCCATACCCTTCCTGTGAACCGTACTAGGGTGCCGTACAAGCGTACGATCGGTCCGTACTGAGTGGGCCGTGAGTATTTCCTCTGTTGAAGCAAAAAAACAGCTGAGACATTTAGGCACCTCAAACCGGTGACGGGGTCCCATCCTGTGCAGGTGCTTTTGCAACAGGCCCATGCCCTACTCCAGGTGAAAAATTTCTTATCTCTCCGGTCATATACAGCGGGGATTGGAACGTCCGGGGATTGACCTTAACATGGATACAAGCCATTCGACAATATCAAAGCAACTTCTTTATTTCTTATCGCTATCGTAATGAAACTGATAACTGGTCAAATTGGACAGACAGGGAAGTAAATCAGGAATTCACAATTAATAGTAACTTTTTTGGAGATAATTATCAGCATTATTTTTTACACGGAATAGAAGGACATGATTCGATCCAGATCCGTTTCTTATACAATGACAATTATTATTTCTGGGCTATTGACGATGTAAAGTTGGTAGAAAGTAAATGTAATGATAGCAGAATCGTCCCTGGAAAATCAGCTTTTGCGCCATTCGCAAATATTCCCGCAGACCAGGTCTTTCCATTTGTAGCTGGAGTAGATATATTCAATGCAGGGGCATGCGAGATGGAAGGCACAAAGCTAAATTTAAAGATTTGGAATGACGCGACACTAGAGCTTGTTTACGATGAAAAAATAGATTATGATCCAATTGATCCTGATTCACACGCGGAGTTCAAATTTTTTCCAAAGCCTGTTGATTTACCAAAACAACCAGCAGATTACACCGCAACATATGTCCTTTCATTTGACTCAATTGATATTTTTCCGGATGACAATCAGATGTCTTACTCCTTTACTGTAGGAGGTAATGTGTTCAGTCTGGAAAAAGGTAGGACAAGATCCTTTAATACACATGCAAATCCTTATGGAGATCCTTCCTCGTATACCTTCGGTAATTATTTTCGAGCAATTTCAAATGCTGAAGTAGATTATATAACCTGGGGCGTAGCCAATCCTTCTCAGGTGCCAGGTGAAACGGTGAATATCAATTTGATCCAATGGACAGATAAAAACAATGATCAAATAGCACAAAGGAGTGAGCGCAAGATTATTGGTCATAACACTTATACATTTTCAGGTCTTGAAAACGATACTGTTCTCATAAATACTACAATTCACAATGATATTCAATTTGGGGAGCCCGTCATATTAGAAGCTGGCAAGGGGTACATGGCGATGATCGAGTATAATTCATCTTCCGTATTTGGCCCTGATCTAAACCTGATAGCAAATGATAAAGTGGATTACACTCAGCTACAATTATCAATGGACTCCGCTTTCTCACTCGGGATTGTATCAGATAGGGTTTATTTTACGGTATTTGGTTATTCACCTGCTGGCATTTCGAATATAGACTATGAAGTCAAGGAATTAAACCCAAATGACACCAGAATTTTTCCAGGTAATGACATAATACCTTTGGTCCGGATCTCTTTCTCAAGTCCAGACACAACAAACACTAAATCTGATTTACCATCCGAAAATTTAATCACCGTTTATCCAAATCCGTCCTCAGATGAGATCTATATTAATATGGATTTCAAAAAACCATATCAGCATGTTCAGTTGAAATTGGTAAATAATATCGGCCAAACGGTTTTCTCAAAAACACTTTCAGGACTGGTCACAAATCACATTGAACCAATCAATGTAAGGCATCTTGCATCAGGTAATTATATGCTCCAGGTTGAGACACCCGATGGACAGCGTTCGATTCCTGTGATGATCGCGAAATAAATAAGGATAGTGGCGGAATGAATTAAAAGTAAAGCC
>JBDUAU010000395.1:0-1876 GCA_040004485.1 Saprospiraceae bacterium | reverse complement strand
ATCGCGAAACTGGTCAGGTCTAGGAGAGATTCAGAAAGGTCCTCGTGTGTACCAATTCTGCCTTCATCACCGATTCCTACCGTGATACCTGATCCATCAAGGTTTCGGGTCAGGGGTGATTTGAGGTTCCAGCCACGTTCGGCGTTTAGTAATCTATAATTGACCGGTTCGTCATGAGGAATGGGTTCTATGTATGCAATCCAGGGTGTATTGATAATCTTTCGCATATCAATCTGACGAACTTCTATATCTATGAAACCAAATTGCAAAGCTCTCTTGTCCAGAAGTGCGATGTTATCGTCTGATGCCCATCTTTCGATTTCAGACAATGACATTCCGGGAGCAACGGTAAGTCTAAGATTATTGATTTCTGAACGGATCGAAAAAGGAATTGCGTTTTTGTAATCAGGATTGATGTCAAACAAATATTTTAAATAATAATCATCTGTTATTCCTTTTATACGAACCCAATATATATGATCCTGAAGTGCATATAAAATTTCTATTCCCTTTTGATTCAAGGATTTTCGTTCTCCAGATGACAGAACATGGTCTGCATTGAAGAAATGATATTCAGGCTGCGTTGAAGAGCGTGAAAGGACCGTGGTTGTTACAAGAGGGAAGGTGCCGGTTTTGAATGTAACTGTCTGCTGTGCGCCCGCAGGAAGGCAACAGATGACTGGAAGGAAGGAGAAAATGAAGGCACGAATGGCATGTATGTAATTCACTTTGATAAAAATACAAAATCCAGACTGCCTGAGATAAGTCATTTCGGCTTAGTCAGTGTTTGGGACAACTATAACGCGGCGATTTTTCACCCATTCAATTTTGAAACTGTGCAAATAAAAATTTGGAAAAAATTATTTTTCATTTCATTGTTATTATAATTCTATTATCTTTCGTGCTGATCAAAAAGATTTTTCGATGGAAATTATTCGGTCGAAAAACCAACAAATTATGATCCTCAGGAATCCCTCTTCATGGAGGGATTCCCTGTTTATAGCTTGTTCGTTTTGCCTTTTTTTCTTTTCAACATCGCTTTCATCACAAGGCGTAATCGGGTATTTAAAAGAGAAGATTTCGCATCAGGCTATTTCAGGCGCAGTTATTTCAATTATGAAAGGCGATTCGTTACTGACTACAATGTCAACAGATGACAATGGCCGGTACGATTATCATTCTGCTGATGCGGGTAGAATTCAAATCATGATACATGCTCTTGGATTTAAAGCAGAATCACCTGATCTGATATTATTGGATGGTTACACGACGTACCGACTTGAAAATTTCCTGGAGACGGATGCATTTAATCTTAAGACTGTAACTGTCTCTTCCATCCGGCCTTCTAATCCGATGTTAGAAAGAATATCTGAAGAGGATCTTTTATTGACAGCTGCAAATTATGATGATCCTGTTCGTGTAGCACAAAGTAAAGCCGGTCTGGTTCTTGTCAATGATCAGGCAAACCATTTATCAGCTCGTGGGGAATCACCGCTTTTTAACAGCTGGTATCTGGAAGGCCTTGAAATCGTCAATCCGAATCATACAAGTAATGCGGGAACATTATCCGATCTGCCTACACAATCCGGCGGAGGAGTTAATTTATTTTCTGCCCAAATATTAGGATCAACAGATGTGTATACCGGAATAAATCCTTTGGATATAGGTCGAAGCGCCGGGGCTGTGATTGATATGCATCTGCATGAAAGCGCCATATCTGAGATGAGGGCAAAAGCAGGCCTTCTCGGTTTTGAATACGGAGGAGCTCAGGCGATTGGTGAAAATGGAATGTTGGACCTGAACCTCCGCTATAGTTTTACAGGCGTATTGACCAATCCAGGTGCTGATTTCGGTGGTGAAAAAATTAATTATTACG
>JBDUAU010000647.1:0-1887 GCA_040004485.1 Saprospiraceae bacterium | reverse complement strand
CCCTGATCCGTCATCGTGCTATCGTTTCCGGGCATTGGAATCCGGTCGTTGTGGTCCGCGCCCGGCTTGCCAAAATCATAAATACGAACACTTGTTTTTATTCCCCGGACCGGTTATGATTGATATATCCCCACAGTCCCTTCTGATTCACTGCAACCAGCCCCTCAGAAAACAAACCGACATCATCATAGACAGGCTTGATGACAACTTTACCTTCTTTATTCAAGAATCCCCACTTGCTGCCCGGGGACTCATAATCAGCCATATAGGAAGATTCCGCCTCACTGCCTGAGGGATGATCCTGTCGACATCCACTCAGCACCAAACTCAACAAGAGCATGAATATGAAGAAATGCCTTACAGGCCAATTGATTTTAAGTAACATCTTGGGACAGGTCAACGTTAATATTCAATCCGGATGCCAAAATACATAATCAGCATGCTTCCTTTGCTGTTCCTGCTTTCATCATTTATTGGGTTCAGTCAACATGAATGGACATGGAGTATCCATCCTGAAGCTCATTTTAAGGTTTTGGCTCCTTTTAACCTGTCCTTGTCAACTAAAGAATTACCTACATCAGGTGATCCGATTGTATATCATCAATATAATGGTGGTTCAGTCACTGATTCATCTATGTCAGTCGCCCTGGTTATTGATCATTACCAGTTGCCTGAGACACAAGATTCTGCTGATTATCATTATCATCGTGAGCTTTTTGAAAATGCAGTTGATCAATTACTCACCTCAATAAAAGGTGAATTGATCTATGTGGACTATAACACGGAATGGGACCGTGATATTTGTATCTGGAAGGCCGCCTATCTCAATGGCAAAGGTGTGATACGGGGTCATCTGATCATATCCGGTGATCAATATTATGGCCTCCAGGCCTTTGGCCTCGCGAAGAATAATCCGGATGGAATAATGAATAAATTTTTGGATTCATTCAAAATAATAAAGTGAACATGACATGAAACCGACTCTTATTTTTTTCTTCAGTATTGTTTGTTTTGTTAAACTATTGCAGGCCAGCCCTAAAAATGACTGGGTATTGGAAATAGATAAGGAGGGTGTCAGAGTATACACACAACTGGATGAATCATCACCTTACAAGCAAATCAAAGTCACGACGACAATAAATGCATCGATGGATAAAGTCATGGAGATCCTCATGGCTTTTAGCAATTACAAGTTATGGATGTATCATGTATCTGACAGTTATCTTGTCAATCAACCCGAAGCAGAAACATACTATGTCTTTATTTTGGAGGATGCTGAATGGCCGATGCAAAACCGTTACCAGGTTTCGAGGTTGGAACATCAGCATTCTTCAACTGAATCTTCGTTACAGTTCAGATCCGTACCTAACTACATTGAAAAAAGAACGGATGCGATTCAGATAAAGCAATCAGAAGGATATTGGGAAGTCCATGACCGCCCAAATCACCAATGTACCCTTGAGTATGTCATCATTCAGAATCCCGGAGGCTACGTGCCACCGTGGCTATCCAATTTTCATGCAGTTGAAACGCCATTCAATAGCGTAGTCAAATTGAAGGAGATGGCAGAAAAGGAAAATATAAGGCCGTAGACTATTCTTCTTATCATCATTTCTTTTTCCTCACCCACTTATAAATTTCAATTTCTGAGCTTCGTGATGGGCTCTGAATTTTCGCAATTACTTTTTGATTTTCACGAAAAGTAAAGCCTGCCTCCAGACAATTTATATACAATTTCAACCTGATCGACATCGAAACTCACCTTTTCGTCGTATTAAGGGTAACATTTCACCTGCTCGAGACATTATATTAGTAACAGAACAGGATATTTAAAACTTACTATCATGATTCAATCACATCTATATACTAACAAAAAGGAAACCGGGC
>JBDUAU010000436.1:0-1895 GCA_040004485.1 Saprospiraceae bacterium | reverse complement strand
GGTCCAAAATCCATTGATCTGTGATGATAATATTTGGTTCTGACAGAGAATTCTACTTCACCTTGTTTGTATTTGAACTCAGCAAGTTCTAACCTGTTGACGAGTTTAAGTAGCTCTTGAATTTCTTTAGAATCCATAGGAGAATTTATTTAGCCCTTTCTATATAATTTCCGGTTGCCGTGTCAATTTTAATTTTTTCACCGACATCAATAAACAGGGGCACTTTGACATCAGCTCCTGTTTCAACTTTTGCAGGTTTCAGCGTATTCGTTGCTGTATCACCTCGCATGCCGGGTTCAGCATATGTTACCTCCAAGATAACATATTGAGGCAATTCAACAGCAAGAGGAATATCATTAACGGCATGCATCAGTATTTCCACGCCAAGTCCTTCTTTCATGAACTTAGCATTATCAATCATGGATTCCTGGACAGCGACCTGTTCGTAAGTTTCATTGTTCATGAAGTGATAGCCCATGTCATCATTATACAGGTACTGGAAAGCACGACGCTCAACCCGTACAACTTTGATGGTATGGCCTGAGGTGAAGGTATTATCCACTACCCTGCCTGTAGTCAGGCTTTTTAGTTTCGTGCGGACGAATGCATTCCCTTTTCCGGGCTTAACATGCTGAAAATCAACGATAATATAGATATCATTATTAAATTCGAGGCAGAGTCCTTTCTTAATATCTGCTGTGGTAGCCATAGAAAATCTGAATAAATGAAAAAAATTGAGGGCGCAAATATAGGTCTTTTTGCCCTATAGAAAATCTTCCTATTCAATATGCCCAACTCCATAAGCTGGCGCCCCAAGTGTATCCGCCGCCAAAAGCTGTAAGTATGATCTTATCACCTGGTTTGAGCTTATCCTGCCATTCCCATAAGCAAAGTGGGATCGTAGCACCTGTTGTATTGCCGTATTTCTGGATATTGATCATTACTTTTTCAATAGGGAATTTTAGCATGTCTGCCACCGCCTGAATGATTCTGAGGTTGGCCTGATGAGGAACGACATAAGCGATATCATCAGGGCTAAGATTGTTTCGTTTCATGATTTCTCCAATGGCTTCTGCCATTCCCTTTGTTGCGGCTTTGAAAACCGGTTTACCATCCTGATAGAGGAAGTGCATTTTCTTATCAACTGTTTCGTGTGTGGGAGGATTTCTTGAACCTCCACCTTTCATGTGAAGGAACTCTGCGCCCACACCGTCTACTCTCATCCATGAATCAAGCAGGCCATTTCCCTGGTCATTAGGCTGAATAAGAATGGCGCCTGCTGCATCACCGAACAGAATGCATGTAGCGCGATCTGTGTAATCGGTAATCGTTGACATCTTGTCGGCCCCGACTACAATTACATTTTTATATGATCCTGATTCGACCATTTTGGCACCAGTCGTTGCAGAAAAAAGAAAGCCTGAACATGCAGCGGTAATGTCATAAGCAAAAGCATTTTTAGCACCAACCTTGTATGCAATCAGAGTTCCTGTATCGGGAAAGAAATAATCTGGTGTAACCGTAGCGCAGATGATCAGATCAATGTCGAGTGGAGACATACCTTTTTTCTCTAATAATGCCTTGACTGCTGCGGCTCCCATATCGGAGGTTGCCAGGTTTGGATCGCGAAGAATATGCCTTTCTTCTATTCCGGTCCGGGCTTTGATCCATTCATCATTAGTGTCGACCATTATCTCAAGATCCTTATTGGTGAGGACGTCCTTAGGGATAAAACCATGTACACCTGTGATGGCGGCAGTAATTCTTGGCATCGGGTCAGAATTTAGGAGGACGAAGGTACGTTATTACCCCTACTGTTTTTACCCCCTGCCTGAACCAGGGGGAGCTGCTTTCAAATGCAGTTACTTTACCACCTTTGATCACCAAATCACACC
>JBDUAU010000136.1:0-6294 GCA_040004485.1 Saprospiraceae bacterium | reverse complement strand
AGATAAGCCAAATCCCATCCCTGAGTATGCTAATACCAATATTCTTCGAAATTTCATAACTGATCCATTAGGTGATGCAATTGTAAAAGAGGATTTTGAATATGGTGTCATCAGAAAAATGGGTAGCTATCATATAAAGTTGGAAAATCTGACAAACATTGATAATGGTTACATTATTGCTATAGTCCATAAAAGAAAAGATAATATTGATATCTCATCTGTATTAAATTCCCAAATAGTGAAAATTGGAAGTAATGTGGATTTTAGCGAGTAGAAATTTAAAAGAGAGATAGTGAACAATTTCAATGGTATATAAGGATCAGCAAATTGAAATAAGCTACCCTCAACAGTTTTTTTTCACAGACAATGATCTCCCGGGCGAGATAAATTTGAAAGATGATATGAATCCTTTAAGATTGGCTTTCTCCTTCAGCAAGCAAATATAAAAAAGGGTCTGACCCAGGAAGAACTGGCAGATCGATGCGGAACAAATAAAGGCAATATTTCAAAGATTGAGAATGATGTACGAGAGGTGCGTATCTCCGCACTTCAAAAGATTGATGAAGAAGGTCTGGATGGTGAGCTTCAATTCAAAATTAAATTGAGACCGTCTTCGAAGTAGAAATCTATCATATAACCTGAGCTTAAGGGGTGTCGGTGTGGTCTGTATGATCTATGCTCTCTGCCCTATGCTTTCCGCTCTCTGCTCCAGGATCATTACCTTCCACCTGCCGAAACGAAGCGAGTACTAACTTTATCTTCCTTTAACCAATCTATGCGTCAACTTGCTGCTATAATGTTCACCGATATGTCCGGTTATACGGCGCTTATGCAGCAAAACGAACAATCAGCAAAAGACAAGCGCCGACGACTGAAGGGAGTCCTGGAAACTTCTGTTACAGCTCACCATGGAAAAATTCTTGAATACGCCGGTGATGGGGCCTTAAGTATTTTTCGAAGCGCCATTGATAGCGTCAATTGTGCAGTGGAAATACAACGAACATTACAGCAGGAACCCAAAATAGATCTGCGCATCGGAATTCATACAGGAGATATTTCCATAGAAGATGGAGCGATCTATGGCGATGGTGTCAATCTTGCCTCCAGGATTGAATCCCTTGCTGTACCGGGTTCAATATTTATTTCAGAGAAAGTGTACGATGAAATAAAAAATCAGGAAAATCTTACAGCACGTGAGATGGGTTATTTTGAATTCAAAAATGTACTCAAACCGGTACGCATCTTTGCTTTGGATAGCAGTGGTCTTGTGGTTCCTACACGTGATCTCCTCAAAGGAAAAACCAAACAGCCCTCAAATCGTCTTGCTGTTCTTCCTTTTGTCAACATGAGCACTGATCCTGAGAATGAATATTTCAGCGACGGTATTACAGAAGAATTATTGAATGCCATCACTAAAGTGGATGGTCTCCAGGTGACGGCGAGAACTTCATCTTTTGCGTTTAAAGGAAAGAATAAAGATATCCGTGAGATAGGTATACAACTCAACGTATACAGAATACTGGAAGGAAGTGTACGTAAATCGGGAAACCGTGTTCGCATCACAGCGCAGCTCATCAATGCTGCCGATGGTTATCATATCTGGAGTGAAACGTATGACCGCGATCTTAATGACATATTTGAAGTGCAGGATGAGATCAGCGGTATCATAGCCAATAAGCTTCGTGAGAATCTGACGAAGAAAGAGCATGAGGAAATACGCGTAAAAGTTCCAACCCAAAATCTTGAGGCGTATTCACTATATCTGAAAGGCTTACATTTTTATAATAAGTTTTCTCCGGGTGATGTTAAAAAAGCTATAGAATGTTTTGAAAATGCAATAGTACTGGAACCTGATTATGCGAATGCTTATGCCATGGCTGCTGTGTGTTATTGTTTCCTTGGGTCATCAGGTCAAATGCTGCCTAATGAAGCTTTTGAAATCGTACATGCATACAGTGATAAAGCATTGCAATTGGATAGTTCACTGGCAGTAGGATATGTGGCTAAGGGTTCGGCGTATTTGTTGTATGACTGGAAATGGAAAGAAGCATATGATGTATTGCAAAAAGCCATAGCGCTCAATCCGGCTACAACTGATGCTCACCAAATGCTTTCTTATTATTATATCATCACAGGGCAAAAGAAAGAAGCTGTTGACATCATGGAAAAAGCATTTCAGGCAGACCCACTATCTGTGATCGTCAACAAATCCCTGACAGATGCTTACCTCAATGCGGGAAGAACTGATGATTCACTGAGGCAAGCTGAATTGTTGTTGGACTTACATCCGCAGATGTCTGCAGCAAGGGAGTTACGAGGCTGGTCGATAGGGGTGAGAGGAGACTGGCTGAAGGCAGCAGGAATATTTGAAGAAGTTCATCTCTCTTTCAATCATCCTTTAAAAGGTTTATTCCCATTAGGATGTGCGTATGCTAATTCAGGACAAACAGAAAAAGCATTGGAGTGTATTCGAAAGATAGAGCAATATCAGGTTGAAGAACCCGGACTTGTGATGGACGCAGATTTAGCTATGATCTGGTTGTCACTTGGAGATAATGACAAAGGTTTTCATTATTTATTTCAGTGTGTTGAAAAAAGGATGGGGCCTGTAGCTATGATTATGGAATTCCCTATGTTCAAAGTGCCGCATGATGACCAGAGATATATGATGTTGAGAAAAAAGCTGAAGTTGTTTGAATAATTATATTTTTAATAATATAAATAGGAATACCAAAGTATGAATGACACCTGGACCGAAAGATGGGATGAACGATATCGTCATGATGAGTTTGCATATGGCGAACAACCTAATCATTATTTGAAAGAGGAATTGGAGAAGTTAGATGTCGGGACAATACTTTTTCCCGCAGAAGGTGAGGGACGTAATGCGGTTTTTGCAGCGAAACTGGGCTGGAAAGTTTCATCGTTTGACATTAGTCATGAAGGAAAAAATAAAGCACTTCGGCTTGCTGCGGCTCACCATGTAACTCTTGACTACCAGGTTGGCGAATTACAGAAATTGGATTATCAGCCCGGACAATTTGACGTGATAGCGTTGATCTATGCACATTTTCCGGCTGACATCAAATCTCTTTATCACAAGACGCTTGACCGATATTTGCGGAAGGGCGGATTAATTATTTTTGAAGCCTTTAGTAAAAAACACCTGGATTACATCGCAAAGAATGAAAAAGTAGGAGGGCCAAAAGATATTGAAATGTTATTCTCCACGGATGAGATAAAATCTGACTTTTCAAATTATGAAATAATAGAATTAGCAGAAAAGGAAATCGAATTGAACGAAGGTAAGTTTCATAACGGAGTGGGTTCAGTGATAAGATTCGTTGGACGAAAAAAATAGACTGCTTTGTATTATTTTCTACTTTGCCCATTCTTTTTAATTTCAATCACCATGATGGCACAAGCTGATCAGCCTACTACAGATTGGGGTAACCTAAATAAATATGCAGCCTCAAATAAAAACCTGAAGCCACTCGCACCGATGGAAAAACGAATTGTATTTATGGGCAACTCCATCACCGAATCCTGGGCATCTATTGATGAAGCATTTTTTACTAACAAATCCTATATCAATCGCGGCATCGGTGGCCAGACCAGTCCTCAGATGTTGATTCGTTTTCGGCAGGATGTGATAGATCTCCACCCGGCTGTAGTCGTCATCCTTGCAGGCATCAATGATATCGCCGAAAACACTGGACACATCACGCAGGAACAAACATTTGGAAATATTGTCTCCATGGCAGAGCTTGCAAAAGAGAATATTATCAGCGTCGTATTATGTTCGGTACTTCCGGCGTTTGATTTTCCCTGGCGGCCGGGTCTTGAACCCGCTGAAAAAATAATAAAACTCAATGCGATGATCAAAGCGTATTGTACAAATGAAAAGATCGTGTATGTGGATTATTATTCAAATATGGTCGATCAAGAAAAAGGATTAGATGCCCGATATACGGAAGACGGAGTCCATCCCACGCTGGCTGGATATAAAATAATGGAACCTTTAGTGGAGGCCGGTATTGAACAGGCGCTGCTGAAGGAGCATCGAAGATGACTACAAGTTTTCAACAAGGCCCCTGTATTCCCTACCGATAGGAATAGACACTCCATTCACCTCAACCATTTCGGAAGTGTATGATTCTATCCTCGAAATTGAAATGATAAAAGAGCGGTGGATCCGTTTGAAAAGATCAGCAGGTAACAAACGTTCAATTTCATTGGTACTTATCTTTGAAATGTACTGATTTTTTATGGTGAATATTTTAATGTATTCACGCTGACTTTCAATATATAGAATTTCAGAAAACAAGATTTTAACCTTCTTTTTTTGCACATTCAGAAATATAAAATCTTTTTTCTCCTCATCTTCATTTGATTTCTGAGTGTCGCTCTGTGTTGTTTTTACCTTATTGACAGCTACTAAAAAACGTTCAAACCCAAATGGTTTCAGCAGGTAATCTGTTACATTCAGCTCAAACCCTTCAACCGCATATTGATGATAGGCAGTAGTAATAATTATCGCGGGCGGATGAGAAAGCGTTTTTACAAAAGCCATCCCTTTTAATTTTGGCAGATGAATGTCTAAAAAAATGAGATCTGTAGAATTATCCCGCAGGTATTCAGTAGCCAGAATGGCATTTTTAAATATTCCATGTAATTCAATGAAGGGTACCTGCAAAATATAATCCGATAACACTTTTGCGGCTAAAGGTTCATCCTCTATGACAATGCACCTTGTTTTAGACATGGCTTGCAAGATTAATGGCTAATGTAGCAGTAAATACCGATTCATCTTGTTGAACAGATAAATGGTAATCAGTATAAAGCAATTCAAGTTGCCGCCTAAGGTTAGAAAGACCGATATTTTCTTTTACTGCTTTTTCTCCCTGAAAGTTTTCATTTGAATTGTTTATCTCAAATAATAACTGCTTCTGTTTGACCGAAAGATGAATATCAACGAAAGGCTGATTCCTTGTTTCAGAAACACCATGTTTGAACGCGTTTTCAACGAGTGGAATAAGCAATAGTGGTGGCAGGGGTTGTTTCATATCTTCAATTTCATGATCAAATTGGAGACGCAAGGAATCATCGTAACGCAATTTTTCAAGTTCAATATAGTCACTGATCATGTCCAGCTCCTGTTCTATAGTAATAAATTCTCCCCCGGTTTCATAGAGCATGAATCGCAGGATCTTCGAAAGACGCAATATGGACTCCGGAGTCAAATCAGACTTATCCCTGGCCAAAGCATAAATATTGTTTAATGTATTAAATAAAAAATGTGGGTTCGTTTGTGATTTTAGATAATTCAATTCTGCTTCCTGCATTTCAAGCCGCAGGCGTTGAGCTGTTTGTTTCAACTTGAAATTATCATAAAAAAGTTTTGCCGTCCCAAAAAAGAAAATAGAAGAAACTCCACCCTGTGCCTGGTAAAGGACTTCATTGATCATTTGATAATAGGGTCCATCCGGAATTAAGGTGCTTTGCCTTAAGGAAGTATAAATATGTAGCTGGATTCCGAGATATCTCCAGACATACAAGCCAAAAGAAACCAGCACAAGATTTATGGCAATAAGAAAAATCGCAATTAGGATATTGAAAAGAATGTTTGATCTCTTCTTTACTATAAAAGGCAGGCTGTACTCGAAGAATATGAAATTGACAATAACAATATAAAAAACCCGCCAGATTTCATTTAAAGACTGTTGTACAAATGTTTCTTGATGATTAAAGAAACTATTGATGATCCATAACAATAACCAAATACTCCCAAGGAATAGATAAAATTGAAAGCGTTTTATATTAATGAATGTTTTCATTTGTCAGCGATATCCCGTTCTTGTTGGCCTTCAGTCCTGGCTAATCAGGTGATTCGTTCACCAGCTATTTTGTCATACTCAATCATTGGGTTCCCACAATTGTACTTTGTTCCCTTCAATGTCAATAATATGAACAAATTTACCATAATCATATGTTTCAATTTTGTCGACGATAGTAACACCTTCTTTTATAAGTTGCTCAACAAGTTCTGATAAATTCTCTACTCGATAATTTATCATAAAGTCCTTTGATGAAGGTTCAAAGTATTTTGTCGTTTCGGCAAATGGAGTCCATTGAGTTTGTCCTTTCTTTGTGCTATCTGCACTTTCATGCCACTCAAAAGTTGCTCCATAAGGGTTTGTGTTTAAACCAAGATGATTTTTATACCATTCTGTCATTTTTTTTGGGTCTTTACATTTAAAAAAGATACCGCCAATTCCTGTTACTTTTTTCATT
>JBDUAU010000048.1:0-6308 GCA_040004485.1 Saprospiraceae bacterium | reverse complement strand
GCTACATGGGAAATACCGGTAATTCATTTGGTGCGCACCTTCATTTTGAAATAAGACATACTAATGATCAGACACCTGTCAACCCACTGCATTTCGGATTTGATATCGCAGATCATCATGCTCCGGTGATCCAGCAATTAATCGTTTACGAATTGGATGAAGAGGGTCAACTTCTGAACTCACGCATCATGCAACCGAAATTGACAGAAGACAGCAATTACCTCATCGAAGAGCCGATCGAATTGCCATCTCAAAAAGTCGCTTTTGGTCTTCGGACATATGATACTGAAGATGGTGACGACAATAAGAATGGAATCTATAGTATTCAATGCAAAGTAGAAGGAAAGACAGGTTTTGCGTTTTCACTGGATGAAATTCCCTTTGAACAAGCGAGATATCTCAATGCCCACATTGACTATAAAGAAAAGATAAATGAAAATCTGTTTTTTCATCGATGCTTTCCGTTAGAAGGCAATAAACTCCCGATCTATTCTACCGGCCAGGAACAGGGCAGATTTATGATTAATCCTGAATTCCCTCGTCAATTTACAATCTCAGTTTCTGATTTTAAAGGAAATGCATCGACATTATCTTTCCAGGTAGTCCAAAGCAAGGATGAAGTTCCCCGTGCTGCAAAGCAAATTAAATACAACACAATGGGCCTTCCTGATGCAGTGACTATTGTTACACAACAGGGCATACAAGTTGTCTGGCCTGAAGGTTGTTTTTATGAAAAAACACCTTTAAGCGTCAGTTCAATACCCGGTAGTCATACCGGAAACTTCAGTCCTTATTTTGAAATAGATCCTGTCGATGCACCTGTTCATACCTACTTTAATGTGTACATCGATGGACTTTCGGTACCCCCTTCATTGTTGAATCATGCATTTATTGCCCGCTGTGATCCCAACGGTTCTATTATCAATTGCGGAGGTACGTGGATAGGCAATAATCTCACAACAGGCGTAAGGGAGATGGGAACATATACAATCCTGGTGGATACGATACCGCCCAAAATAAGGCCGATTCATTTTAATTCGAACATGACAGGTTGGATGCAGATGGATTTCAGGATTTCAGACAATGTCAGGATAAGGGACAAAGGACGAGATCTTATTTATTCCGCCTATGTGGATAGTGAATGGATCCTAATGAGCCTTGACGGAAAGACAGGTATCCTAACGCATAAGTTTGATGGCCGCATTTCATCCGGAGACCATCAGTTGGTGATAAAAGTGACGGACGACAGAGGCAATGAATCTGTACTTGAAAAATCCTTTACATTGTAGCGCATCAAATCCAATACTATATGCGCCAGACATGGACCTCGAAGTGGAAACCCGGTCAAAATGCGCCTTCTTATACGGCTACGACAAATGAAAACAAAGAAATTTCATCAGTTCAGCTAAAGGGAAAAAGATTTATTCTATTTTTTTACAACCATGATGATTCAGAAACATGTACAAAAGAAGCATGTCAGCTAAGAGACAATTATCAATTACTGAAGGCGAAAGGTTTTACGATTATCGGGGTTAGTGAAGACAGTATCAGCAAGCATCAAAAGTTTATAGCAAAATATAACTTCCCTTTCGTTTTGATTTCAGATGAAGACAATAAACTGGCAAAACTTTTTGATATCTATGGCCGCAAAGAATTCATGGGCAGGACAAGTGATGCTGTACATCGGACTACATTTGTGATCAGCACCCAGGGCAAAATAGAAGCAGTGATCCATCCCGTTGATTCTGCAAAACATACTCAACAAATTCTTCAATCGCTCCATATTCCAGGCTGAATAAAATGCAAAAACGATATACTACCCTTATTTCAATTGATGATTTTACTGAAATAAAAATGGATCCGGATACCATCATTTTTGATTGTCGTTTTTATCTCACTGATACCACAAGGGGAAGAAAAGAATATTTGCAAAGTCATATTCCTGGTGCCGTGTACCTTGATGTGAACCATGATCTGTCTTCACCCGTCATAAAAGGAGTTACGGGACGTCATCCTCTTCCTCATCCCGAAATACTAACATCAACTTTAAAGTCATCGGGTATGAACAATCAAAGCCAGGTGATCGTATATGATCAATCGAATGGCGCTTATGCTTCACGTGCGTGGTGGCTCCTTCGATGGCTGGGGCACCGTGATGTAGCCTTATTGGACGGAGGATTTAAAGCGTGGAATTCACGTGAGCTTCCTTTAGATAATCAATGGCCTCTATCCTCTCCAGGAAACTTTGAAGCAAACATTCAAAATGATATGTCAGTCAAAATGGAATCACTTAATCCTATGAAAGCTTCCTTGATAGACAGCAGAGAATATCAACGGTACACAGGAGAAATTGAACCTATCGACCCTGTAGCAGGACATATTCCCGGTGCTATTTGTGTACCTTATATGGAAAATACAAATGAAGAAGGTGTGTGGAAAAGTGCTGATGAATTAAAAAAGAGATTTACGGATATTGAATCCTCTTCTGTTGAATCACCTGTTTTTTATTGTGGTTCGGGCGTCACGGCCTGTCATAATATTCTTGCTTATAAAATTGCAACAGGAAAAGATGCGAGACTATATCCGGGCAGCTGGAGTGAATGGATAAATTATAAGCACTAGGCAATGGACCAAGGACCAAGGACCAAGGACCAAGGACCAAGGACAATGGACAAGGGACAAGGGACAATAAATAATAAGCAATAAGCAATAAGCAATAAGCAAATGGCAATAGAAAATAAGCAAATGGCAATAGGAAATAAGCAATAAGCAAATGGCAAGTTATAATTGGTAAAATAAACAAATAGCAACTGACAAAATAAACAATTGGCAAATAGTGAATAATTATTTGCAAACCAAAATCTAAAATCTAAAATCTATAATCCAAAATTCATCTGATGCCTTCTGTAAAAATTCGAAAAACAGGTCTTCCTCCGGGATCATTGATCTACACAGGTGTCCAAAAATCGAACCTCATTATAAAAGAATTCGTCAGGTACAATGCTGATACTATTGAGGAAATTGAACTTGAAACAGTACCTGAAACCAACCCGAATTTTTTCTACTGGCTTGATGTCAGAGGCCTTCATAATGCCGCCGAAATCGAAGTGATCGGTAAAGCATTTGGCATGGATCCGCTATTACTTGAAGATGTACTCGATCCTGAACAACGTCCAAAGTTTGAACATACTGACAATGGAATTTTTATGATCCTCAAAAATTTCCTTCCTACCCAGAACAGTACTGATTTTCTCAGTGAGCAGATTTCAATTTACATGACCGAAGGAAAGTTGATCACGTTTCAGGAATACCCCGATGACAGTTTCCAGGCATTAAAAGTGAGAATGCAACAACCAGGTTCACGGATCAGGTCAAGGAAAACGGATTACCTCCTTTATGCTATTATTGACTTCGTCACCGATCATTATTTTCCGGTCATTGACAGATGCAGCGAATGGATTCATTCTCTTGAATCTGAAATTCATAAAAACCCATCGCCTGAATTAAAGCAATCGATTTATAAACTGCGGCAGGATATTTCTGAAATGCACAGGATAATCCTTCCATCACGAGAGGCTGTAAATGCGTTGCAGCGTACAGATAATACGATGATGACAGACAAAACCAGACGCTACCTGAGAGATGTGATGGACAACATCATGCAAATGCTGGATCTTAATGACAATCAAAATGACCATCTTTCTTCATTGCATGACTTATTCATGTCTGAGATCACTTACAGAATGACCAATGTGATGAAAATACTTACAGTAGTCACGTCCATTTTCATTCCACTTACCTTCATCACAAGTGTCTATGGAATGAATTTTAAATACCAACCGGAGTATGATTGGCCATGGGCCTACCCGTTACTGTGGATTCTAATGATAGGCATGGGTATTGCCCAGATCATCTACTTTAAACGTAAGGATTGGTTATAGGCCCGGAAGAAATCTCTGCCTTAAACTTCGATTTGCTTATTTTTGACCCGGCCGATTGTCTTTACTATCCCCGGCTAAAGGACCTGAAGAATGAAGAACAGTTATTTTGACCTTATTGAGCAAACATATTATTTCCCGCAGGACGGCTTTGATCTCCACAATGGGGATCTGAGTTTTCATGGAATATCATTGAAGTATATCATCGATAAGTACGGGACGCCATTCAAATTAACCTACCTGCCCAAGATTGGAGACCAGATCAAAAAAGCTAAGAACTGGTTCAACCGAGCCATGAAAAGCCAGCATTACCAGGGAAAATACCATTACTGTTATTGTACAAAATGCTGCCATTTCAGCCATGTGATTAAAAAGGCCTTAGAGCATGACGTAGATCTCGAGACATCCTCTGCCTTTGATATTGACCTGATCATCAGTTTATACCGCAGTGGTCATATTAATCGGGAAATCACATTGGTTCACAACGGATTCAAGACTGAACGATACCTTGATGGAATATCCCAGCTGTACGAAATGGGATTTACAAATTCAATACCTGTACTGGACAATACTAATGAACTGGACTTGCTGCTTGAACGAATCAAGGGAAATGTTCAGATAGGACTTCGGGTAGCCATTGAGCAGGAACCTCAATCAGCCTATTATACATCAAGGCTAGGGATAAGGCCTACTGAAGTGATTAAATTTTACAAAGAAAAAATAGCAAGGAAGAAGAGAGTCCATGTGAAGATGTTGCATCTGTTCGTGGACACGGGCATCAGAGACACACTGTATTATTGGGGAGAATTTAAGAAAGCTCTAAAAATATTTGCTGCTCTGAAAAAGATATGTCCTTCACTGACAGCATTAAATATTGGAGGAGGCTTTCCGATCAGGAATAGTTTGTCGTTTGAATATGATTATAAGTATATGGTCGATGAGATCATCAGGAATATCAAAGCGATCTGTAAAGAAGAAGGCATCGATGAACCCGATATATTTACAGAATTTGGAAAATACACTGTAGGCGAAAGCGGAGCTACAATATTTACTGTACTTGAGCAGAAGCAACAAAATGATTCTGAACTTTGGTATCTCATCGACAATAGCCTGATGAATACGATTCCTGATTCGTGGGGTCTTTCAGAGCGATTTATTTTATTGCCTGTCAATAAATGGAACAATGAATTCAGCCGCGTGCATATCGGCGGGATCAGTTGCGATCATTCGGATTATTACAACTTTGATGACCTCAACCAGCAGGTATTTTTACCAACGTTCAGTCCTGATGATAAAGAACCTTTGTATATCGGATTTTTTCACACAGGCGCCTACCAGGATGCTATCAGCGGGTATGGAGGAATTAAACACTGTCTAATTCCTTCACCGCAACACATCCTTGTGGATCGTGATGAGAAAGGGAATTTTATTGATACACTCTGGCGACCTGAGCAAAGACCTAATGAGATGTTGCAAATTCTCGGATACGATACGTGAGATGTGAGACGTGAGATGCGGGATTTGAGATGTGTGATTCGACCTGCTCTACTCATCCTCGTTCTACAGCTCATCAACCGAGGTGAGATATGAGATGTGAGATGTGAGATGTGAGAAATTATTTCAAGTTTTGAATTGCCACGGCTTTTAAGCAGTGGATTTGAAATAAATAATTATTGGCTTTAGCCATCAGAGAAATACAAAATCTAAATTCTAAAATCTAAAATATGGGAAATAGGCCAATCACAGATTTTATTCTACATCATTACCGGCATTTCAATGCGGCGGCTTTGGTGGATGCTGCAAAAGGATATGTAACTCATCTGGATGAAGGGGGTAAGATGATGGTCACGCTGGCCGGTGCAATGAGCACTGCCGAATTAGGGCTGAGCCTGGCAGAAATGATCCGGCAGGACAAAATCAGTATCATCAGTTGCACAGGTGCTAATCTTGAAGAGGACATTATGAATCTCGTGGCACACAGTCATTACAAACGTGTACCTAATTACAGAGATTTGAGTCCTAAAGAAGAATGGGAATTGCTTGAAAATCATTACAACCGAGTGACGGATACGTGTATTCCGGAAGAAGAAGCTTTCAGAAGAATTCAAAAACATATTTATAAAATATGGAAGGATGCTGATGAAAAAGGAGAACGATATTTTCCACATGAATACATGTATAAGATGTTACTGAGTGGCGTGCTTGAAGAACACTATGAAATTGATCCTGAAAATAGCTGGATGCTCGCTGCTGCAAAAAAAAATATTCCTATTGTCGTGCCGGGATGGGAGGACAGTACAATGGGAAATATTTTTTCCTCTTATATTATTAAGAATGAGCTCAAAGCCTCTACCATGAAAAGTGGCATTG
>JBDUAU010000003.1:0-6319 GCA_040004485.1 Saprospiraceae bacterium | reverse complement strand
TGAGATCAGGTGTTGGCGTTTTGCAGGATTCCCAAAGAATTTTTGCACCAAGTTTAGTTAACCGAATGGAAACTGCAGCTTTGTTTCCTACAAAAACCGGCGCACGCCCGACACCAATTACTTTTTTCGTGAAATCACTTCCTTCTTCCGCAAAAGAAGACACTAGTGAAAAGTTTCCACCTTTGTAAATAATGGGTCCTATAATCGTTGCACTTGGCCGTCTGAGTTTTTTCTTTAATTCCGCCTGAGCCTGGGCAAGTTGCTGGTCAGTGACCTTCAATTCAACTAAAGCATGCACAATACCACCTCCTTCTCCTTCATTAGTTGCTGTTGCACCAGGGGCTGTTTTCACATTTTGGACATATCGCAAAAAAGAAAATTGTGGCTTGCCGCTGGTAGTGGTACCTAAAGCTATTTTATTGGGCAGATAGTAAAATTTAGTTGTATCCGTAATGTGAGGAAAGACAAGGAGATCTCCGCATTGAATGGGTTGATCAATAAAGACAGGTTGACAGAAACACTGATATGCCCCCAAAAGGATAAAGAAAAAAACGATTCTTATTCTCATGTTAAGGTTTATTTTGAAATGGTTAAATAGAAGATGGCGGATTCACAATATAGATGTGTTTATTATTAATCACTGCCTGTTCCAGCATTTGTGTCATAAACTCATTATAATCGACCTGGTATTCCGCACCTGTCTGATTGACAATAAAAAATCCTCTTGGCCCAATACCCATTGGATCTTTTATTTTCAATAAGGCTCGTCCATTCGTTTTATCAATGACCATTCCTGAAATCACCAGTCCGTAATATTCGCTGGCACCAATAGATAGTAGTGTGACAGGACCCCTGTTTAGTTTTTCGTAGAATCCATCGATTGTATAACAAGCAAGCATTTCTTCAGGTGTAAGTGCCAATGCAAAGACAGCATCTGCAACCTCATTTCCCATTGAATTGTATTTACTGCCTCTCTTCCCGGCATTTTGTTGTAGCATAATGTCAATAGCCGGTGAACATTGACAAGCCCATGCATGAGTCATGACTAATGCAGCTTTCCAGGAAGGAAGTTTTGCATTCTGGGGTTCCAGAAAGACTTCATATTCCCGGGTGACTGCTGTTGTTGGAAATAGAGCATTTGAGACAGCAAGACTGGCACGGGCTCCACCTGGAGCAATGTTGGCAAGCATCCTCAATCTTTGTCCTGAGGTAAATATTGACATACAATTATCATCGACATAATCCATGTAGTTCATAAACATATCACCGTTAGTACCATTGCTGCAGGTTACCTGCGGGAAAATAGGACAACCCGTATTAGAGGTTTGTTGAGTTGGTGTATCTGCAACAAAATCATCTCCACAGTTTGCATCACCCCAAATATGTCTTAATCCAAAAAAATGGCCGACTTCATGTACAACTGTTTTGCCCTGATTAAAACTAGCTGCGACAGAACCAGGAGCAAAACAAGTAAAATCAATCACGACGCCCTGGAATCGGCTAATTGTATCCCAGGGGAATGCTGAATATCCTAATAGCCCATCGCCACTGGCATCATTCTTCCGAATATCGCATACCCATATATTGAGATAACGCTTTGGATCCCATGCCACTACTCCATCAGGCAATTGTTTTGGCTGCTCTCCTGCACTGGTCAGATATGCTTTCGTGATACTTTTCCTTGTGATTCCTGTTGTATTATTCCCGGCTGGATCACGTGAAGCGAGTCTAAACTGTATATATGCATCATCAGCCAATGCCTTATAAGCCTGGGGCACGGCATTGATTTCTGTTGTATTTCTCTTACGATAAAAAGTATTGAGAGCTGTGATCTCTGCCTGGACATTGGCATCCGAAATATTTTCACCGGTATTTTTATAAATGACATGCACTACCACAGGAATCGTCACAGCACTTCTGTGCAATTCCGGATGAAAAGGAAAATTGCGTATCCATGTATTGATTTTTTCCAGGTATTGGGCAATAGAAACTGACATTCCTGGATATTGTCTGAGATGGT
This sequence comes from Saprospiraceae bacterium, assembly GCA_040004485.1. Taxonomy (GTDB): domain Bacteria; phylum Bacteroidota; class Bacteroidia; order Chitinophagales; family Saprospiraceae; genus Opimibacter. The sequence continues at coordinate 4,299 of JBDUAU010000003.1, read as the reverse complement.
CCTCTAAAGATTCCTGTGCATAACATGATCGCTGGGAGGATAGCGGGCGAGACAGTATTGTCAACATGGATAATATGAAAATTATTCTTTTCATTTCTATCAGATAGTTGAAGGTGGAAAGATGAAATAGATGTGTTTATTCTTAATGACAGCCTGCTCTAACATTTCAGTCATAAACTCTCCATAGTCAACCTGGTACTCGGATCCCTTTTGATTGGCTATGAAAAACCCCTGAGGGCCAATGCCCATTGGATCCTTTATTTTCAAAAGTGCCCTTCCTTTCGACTGATCGACCACCATGCCGGTGATGACGAGGCCATAAAATTCATTAGGGGCTACGGATAGCAATGCGATTGGTCCTTTATTGAGTTTGTTATAAAATCCCTCAATTGTATAAGAAGCTAACATTTCCTCCGGATTCAGCGCAAGTGCATATACAACATCAGCTATATCAGCACCCATCGAATTATATTTACTTCCCCGCTTCCCTTTATTTTGATCCAGGATGATATCAAGTGCCGGAGAACATTGGCAAGACCATGCATGAATCATCACACAAGCCGCCTTCCAGGATGGAAGACTTTCATTTTGGGGTTCAAGAAAAATATCAAAATCACGACTGACTGCATTCGCAGGAAATAATCCATTTGATACTGCAAGACTTGCCCGTTTACCTCCGGGAGCAATATTGGCTAACATTCGTATTCGCTGACCTGATGTGAACATGAGCTTCGAAGAATCATTCACATAATCCATATGATTCATGAACATGTCTCCATTGGGTCCATTGCTGCAGCTTTGGTGTGGAAAAGCCGGGTCACCAAAATTCGGAGCTTGTTGCGTTGGCGTGTCTGAAACTAAATCATCTCCACAACTCGCATCACCCCAAATATGCCTTAAACCGAAATAATGACCACTTTCATGGACAACCACTTTTCCTTTTTTATAATTCGCCATGGAAGAGCCAGGGCCAAAACAACCATAGTCCATAACTATACCATCATAAATTTTGATTGTATCCCAAGGGAAAGAAGAATATCCCAAGGCTCCATCTGAGCCACCAAAGCGAAGGTCACAAACCCAAATGTTCAGATACCGGCTAGGATCCCAGTTGAGTTCACCATATGGAGGCAACTTAGCCTCCTCTCCTACTGAATCAAAATACGATTTAGTCGTGCTTTTTCTTAAAATACCTGTTGTCGGCTTACCAAAAGGATCGCGGGTTGCCAATTGGAATTGTATATACGTATCATCTGCGTTTCCTTTGAAAGGACCTGGAATGGTATTCGTTGCGACCGTATTTCTTTTTCGATAATCATCGTTCATGATTTTAATCTGTGCCTGAATATTAGCATCTGAAATATTTTCCATACCATTTTTATAAATGACATGGACGACAACAGGAATTGTTACAGCACTTCGATGCAGTTCGGGAAGAAAGGGGAAATTTTTAATACGGTTGTTGAGATCGCCAAGATATTTATCAATAAATGCTTTTAACCCGGGATACTCCTTTATATGGCGTTCAAGAGCTGCAGGAGCATCGCACAAGTTTTGAGAATATAATGAAGATGTCAACGCATTAAACAGTACAAAAATCCAAATGATCCTTTTCATGATTTTGACTTAGAGATTGTTGCGTATTAATGTGTAAGACTATCAAGGTAAAGTGATCCATAATTGTAGGGCGTCTTGGGTATCTTCAATGGCTGTTTTCCTTTAAGAAACCAGGTCACTTCATAATTGTAATCATCTACATTTTTAGGGAGCAGTAATTCCGTACTTTTCGAAAGTACATTGTCGTTTACCTTGAAATTGACCAGGCGGGTATCTTCATGATCACCCTGTTTGTAAGACAACTTCACTTCGACACCCCTCACGCCTTCTGTGTTGACCAATTCTGGATCCACTTCCACATACACGTCTTTTTTGATCAAAGGTGGAGAGAGCGGGATTACGGCTGATATTTGTTTTTGCCAGTCACTTTCTATTGAGTAGCCTCCTGCGAATATCCATCGGGTCTTGTATTCGTACTCCAACCATTTTGCCCTGTCTTCATCTCCTTTCCAACCATAGATCATAGAGAAGTTATTTCCTTTTTCATTGAATGCAATTTTGTCAATCAATATGTTTCCTTCTGTTTCCTCCCCGTTTTGATGCAGCTTATGCATGATCACCTCAACACTATTGATGTACTTATCAAAATCGGAGGCGTTAACGTCCACAAGCCTGATTTGAACTTCCCGTTGTTTATACAGTGGGTCGTCAAGATTAACATTGAAGAAACAGGTTGGACATTTAGACAGAATATTTCCAACATTTTCAGCGAAAGGAAATGTGCGTTGATCCTCTGTGTATTTATTCAGATCGATAAAGTAGGTTCCACGACGTTTGACTTCCTTGAAAACAAAAGAAGCTGTGACAGCAAAGCTTGGAATAGGTACTCTGGGTGTTGCTTTAGCATCTTGTGGGGAAGAGGATGAAGGTTTTGAAGTTGGTGCATACGCGATTCCCCTTGATTTATAAACTGAATCCATGGCTGTCCTGGCGCCTTCACGCACCTGTGCCTGGTGTTCAGCTTTTTCTTTTTCTGATTTTTCAATTTTCTCATTATCCGCTTTTGCTTCCGTCCTCGCGCTGTTCAGCATATCTGTAGCGCGATCCAACATACTTTTCTGCCCAGGCATAATCTGATTCAGGTCATTTAATGACTGTCCCCCAACTTTATCAAAAATCAGATTCACAAGCTGATTGTAGGCCGTTTCTCTCATTTTATTCAATTCTGCGTCATCTCCTATCTGGGTCACTTTGATTGCTCCTTTATTGACGAGGTCATCGAAGGCAACTTTAATTTCCGCAGCAAAAACGGGGCTCACTGCTGCAGCCTCAAAAGCTTTATGTGAATAGATTTGTTCAAAATTTGCCTCAATTTTTACATTCTTTGGCGACAGATAACCTCTGGCATCCATTTCGAATGCGAATGAAAGATCGGGAGTAGGCGTCTGAAAAGTCGCCCAGAGAATATCCGCACCTTGCTTAGTCAACAGCACAGAAACAGCAGCCTTTTCATTTTCAAGAATAGGCGCTGCTCCCAGGCCTATAACTTTTCGGGTCATTTCTCCATCTGTCCCAACAATAGAAGAGATTACAGCTATCTTTCCTGACTTATAGACGATCGGTCCCATAATTTGTCCACCACCATTGATACGTTGCAATTCCCGCTGAGCATCACGAACCATGTCGGGAGGAACGGATAAATTGACTAGCACATGAAGAACACCACCCGCATCATTCGCTTCTGTAATAGTCTGACCTCCTGTAGCTGTGCTTGAGTTTCTGACATAGCGGATGAAAGAAAATATCGGCTTTCCATCTGGATGCGAAGCGACGACAACCTTATCCGGCAAATAATAGAAATTATTTGGATTACTCAATTCAGGAAATAGCTGGAGTTCTCCGGCCCGGATACCTTTGTCGAAGAGAATTTGTTGCGCCGAGCCAATAAGAATAAAATGGAGAAAGAAGAGGCCCAGGCTCCATTTGATGATCTTTTTTGAATACATGGTTATTCAGTTATTTTTTTGTGTTGGAAAGAAATTAATTTTATATCCTATAAAACCATATCACTTCTTAGAGATAATATCAATCACTTCCTTAAACTTATCGAGTATCGAATCTGATTTAGCCACTTGGCCATCCGCTGGTGTGGCAGCAATGGCTTCTCCGATTTGCTTCGCCATCTTAAAGAAATCGGATTTTGTGTCTTCTAAGGCGGCAGGAATAGTGGCAAAAACATAATCGTCGTTTATCTTGGAATCCCATTCTGTAGCCAATTTGCCTTCTTTCTCATGGGTGAGAACAAGTCTGTACACATAGCCACGAGTATTGCGATCAGTAAATATCATCTGTTCAACCAGTGGAATTTTTTGTGATACAGTAATCGGAATGTTAGTCTCCATTTCCTCTCCGAACTTTTTATACCGTACCTGCAATGTGGCCCTGCGTATTCCCATGGATTTGAGTTGGTCCAAATCAGCTTCAAATTGTATTGTCCGAGGGGTTACAGGAGGTGCGAGGGTGATTCCTTCCCAGTCACCAGTAACCCATTGCGGATCTTCGGGATATAATCTACCCCCCTTAAGGCTCCATTGTTCTTTGTGTTCGTACACATCTGAGTTCGTATCTTCTCCTCTTGCATAACTTACCGTCGCTTTCAATCCTTTATTTTTCAAATAATCTCTATCGATGGTCACCTGATCAAGAAATGGATTACCAGAACTTCTTCGCTTACGTACATTA
>JBDUAU010000403.1:0-1909 GCA_040004485.1 Saprospiraceae bacterium | reverse complement strand
TTTGCTGCCATACAACGCACAGCTACGGCGCAGCCTGTCGAGAGGCTAAGTGTTGCTGTTTAATTTCATTTTCCTAACTCTCCCACAATACCGCGGCCATGATACCAACTAAGGCCCAGAAGTTCGTCCAACGATTTCAATTGGTGGGGAAGAATTTTTCCGCCTCCCATTATATCACCGTTAAATATAGATTTCATCGCCAGTATTTTTTCTGCACCATCGCCTGCCTTTATCGCTGCCCCTGATGTGAGAATCGTATCTATCTGCCGAAATGCATTTATCCACAACACATCTTCAAATAACTCACATGATTCATCAAGCGCTTTATGAAATGTAATAGGAAAAGGAAAACAATGTTTGACAATTCGCTTTATAGCCTCTTTGTCAACCCTGTTATTTTTCATCACACCGATGACAAATCCATCGATCGGTATTTCTTTAAATTCATCAATGGCTTGCAACATCTTTTCCAATACTGATTCATCTGCTTCGAATCCATCCTCCGTCTCTCTGATCATAACTCTGATAGGTATAGTCAGTTGATTATACAATTCAAGTACGAGATTGAGATCAGGAGTCATGCCGCCTGTTTCAAGGTGTGCGCATATTTCAATGCGATCAGCACCGGATTGTTGTGCCTGTAATGCCTGGGATAAAGAAACAACACAGGCTTCCATGCGATATGGATTTGCAGATTCTATTTTGCCCAAAGGTTATATTTAAGGATACAATAAATGGCCCTGAATCCATCACGCCATCCGATTTTTTTCCCTTCGGCATAGGTGCGACCATAGTAGGATATCCCTACTTCATAAATTCGTACGCCTTCTATTTTAGCCACTTTAGCTGTCACTTCAGGTTCAAACCCAAAACGATTTTCTTTCAGACGGAGACTTTTGATGATGTCTGATCTGAAAAGTTTATAACATGTCTCCATATCTGTCAGATTCAGATTTGTAAAAATATTTGAAATGTGTGTGAGAAAACGATTCCCTATCGAATGCCAGAAGAAAAGGACACGATGAGGTTTACCACCCATAAACCGACTACCGTAAACTACATCCGCAAATCCCTTCAGGATAGGCACGAGGAGAATATTATATTCTTCAGGATCATATTCCAGGTCAGCATCCTGAATAATCGTATACTCACCACTGGCGTGTGCAATACCGGTATGAAGGGCCGCTCCTTTTCCTTTATTGACCTCATGCGCCACGTATCGAATAGGAAATTCAGGAAATTCACTTTTGTACCTTAGAATCGCCCCTTCCGTATTATCCTTCGAGCAGTCATTGATCAATATCACTTCTTTCTCCCATGATGATGGAAGTGCGGCGAGACGGACTTTATCTAAAATGAGATGAATCGTTCGTTCTTCGTTATATGCAGGGATGACAATGGAGAGTGTGGGCAATGGTATAGTTTTAATTAAGGTTACAAAGGTATAAAACTAAGCAAGGTTCGAAAGCGGACTAAAATTCATCATGGCAATGAAGATTATTTTCTAAATCCTATCTGCTTTCGTTCTCTGGTTTGAGTGTGCGTCATCTTTTCTAAAATTAACTCCTTAATCGCTTCAAACAATTTTGAAAGCTGGACATCATGGTTGGATAACTTACTCTCCATTTGGTTGAGTTTTGAAATAATTTCTTTTTGACTTGCCAGCATTTGTCTCATTTTTGAGAAAATGCGGACAATGTGAATATTTAATTCTATAGCAATCCTGCTTTTGAGCACACTTGATATCATTAAGACTCCGTGCTCAGTAAAAGCCATTGGTGAGTACCTTACACCCCCGCGGTTTGAGGTCACAATTTGTGACCTCAAATCTTCAAATTCCTGTTTTGATAGTTCAAACATGAAATCCTCCGGAAATCGGTCACGATTCCGTTGCACCGCCTTGTTCAAA
>JBDUAU010000090.1:0-1915 GCA_040004485.1 Saprospiraceae bacterium | reverse complement strand
ATTGACTGGTAATATAATCGGACCAGTCAATACCTCATCTATTACTGTTGATCAGCCGGGTCAATATTTCTTATCTGTTGCTGATGCTATTTGCAGTAAAGTGAAGATTATCACCATTCTTGCTGATCAGGGATTTCCACAGGTCTTTGTTGAAGGTGGTCAGATCACATGTACAAATCCTACAGTCACACTTAATCCAATTTATATTCCCACTACTGCATCTGTTCTCTGGACAGGACCGATGGGTTTTTCCTCTACGCAGCCTATTATCAATGTGACAGTACCCGGTGTGTATCTGATTACAGTGACCAATCAATCGGGATGTGCCACATCAAAACCTGTTACGGTCACGATTGATACTGCTTTACAGAATTTTAATATTATTTCATTTGGAAAAGATTGTCAGAATGGATTTATTACGCTTGGCTCAAATAATGACAATTATGATTTGGCATGGGATTGGACTGGACCAAATGGATTTCATACAAATTTTTGGAGACCCAATATTAGTTTTCCCGGCACGTATACCTTGACGTTGACATTTATTAACGGATGTCAGAGTTCCGAGAATTATTTTTTTGATGGTGATTTTTCTTTGCCTGATGTTATGATCTCTCCTGCGGATACACTCAATTGCAATGAAGTATTATCGCTTTCTGTTTCTTCTCTGACTCCAGGCGTTTCTTATTCATGGAGTGGGCCTCAGGGTTTTTCCAGCGGCATGCCCAATATTCAAATTTCACAACCAGGGACTTATACCGCATTCATAAGCGCACCTAATGGATGTAATGCAAATGCGAATGTGATCATTGATTTAGGAAGCGATGTTTTTAACTATCAGACATACACTGATACGCTCAATTGCGCTAAAGACACTGTGGTAATAGGCATCATCTCTGCGGCGGCTGATCTATATCAATGGATTGGATTTTTTGGTCCTGATTCATCTAATTCTTCGATCCATGTTACCAGCCCTGGAATTTATACTGTGATGATAACTGATACCAATTCAGGTTGTTTTGTAGTTGAGCAAATTAACGTTATCTCCGATTATACCACACCTTCTTTTAATTATACAACCGACACGATTACTTGTAGCCGTCCTGTGGCACAATTATCTTTTGTTCCCTTTGGAGGTTTTGATTACACAAATGTGTTTTGGGTGTTGCCGGATCAATCGGTTGTGCCAGGACCTGTTTTGATGTCTTCACTTCCCGGCGAATTTCAATTGGTTGGAATTACTTCAAATGGTTGTACGGGTATCTGGTATATCCATATTCCTTTTGATACGATTAGTCCTTCTTTATTTATTGAAACTCAAACTTTAGGTTGTGATGACACAGTTGACATTGTAACATTAGCTGTTGAACCATTAACTTCATACCAATGGTCCGGACCCGGTATAGTCTCCACTGGTCTTCAACAAATCTCAGTGAACAAGCCCGGTATCTATGATCTCACTATAACAGCTATAAATGGATGCACCACAGATTATAATATCCTGGTGGATAGTAATTTCTCAGTGCCAATCTATGACCTGACATTTGATTCCCTCAGATGTGATGTGCCTGCTATCCTTGATGTAAATTCAGCTGATTCTTTAGATAAATATAAATGGAGGAATTCTTCGGGCTTGATCATATCAACCGACTCCATAGCATCCGTCAATTCACCCGGGTTGTTCAGTATCGAAATACGTGGTCGGAATAATTGCTATGTTCTTGATACCATAACTATTGATCCACCTGTATATCCTGAATTTATTTTTGAAACAGATACTATAACCTGTACAAATAAATTGGTCGAAATAAGAGCAATCCCGACATCAAGTCCTGTTGCTTTTCAATGGAATGATTTCAGCGGAAATTCTTTAGGAATATTAGATCAGATAATGGTTTCAAATGCTGGGCCGTAT
>JBDUAU010000362.1:0-6368 GCA_040004485.1 Saprospiraceae bacterium | reverse complement strand
TTAAATTTAAAAGTACGGACAGGTCGCGACCTGTCCGTACTTTTAAATTTAAATCTTTATGTTCACGTTGTTTACAATTCTTCAGCCAATATCTTCCAGACAGAATTGACATCACGCGTTCCGTGCGGTGTGATAAAATAACCAAAGTGATGATTTGATATCGGATCAGGTATTTTACTTGCCATCTTACGACCTTCCCACAATTCTTTACACTGCAGACTATTTACCGGAGCAAAGAGATCATTATGCTCATCATTGTTCATCCACTTTCCCAGCTTTAGTTGCGTATTTTTAATAAAACCATCAAAGCCGCTTCCCTCTATATTCAATCCCTCTGCATCAGCAGCTATCACCGTGTAACGAACACCTGGATCCTGGCTGCTATTGAGCCTGTTGATAAAATCAGAAGACGGATCTATCTGCGCTATCGATCCGCTTAAGTCTGTAGCTCCTTTCAAAAACCGAAGCAGTATCCCTGAAAATGGAACCACCTTCGGAATGAAATTAATCGCCAGATCCAGAAACGATTTAGCCCATTTCAGATACCCATCGATCTTGCCATACGACGAACCATTATTTGGTGTGCCTACTAATATGCAGTGATCAATGTATTTATTTCCTCCTTCCTGTTCGATAATCCATCGCGCGATCAATCCGCCGATCGAATGACTGACGATCGTGATCTTCCGATCATCTTTTCCAAAACCAAGATCTTCAAGTGCCTTTTTCAGCAAAGCCGCCGTTTCCAAAAGGGGTGTATTCAGGCTTTCATAATCATAGACAAGGATGAGATCGTACGCATCGATTTTTTCAGCAGGCAGATTATCCTTCATTGCATTCACCATACCCAATCCATCACCACCAAATCCATGAAGTACCAATAATATTTTTTTCGCCTTTGTCACTTTAAGGCCAAGGCTCTCACGTTCTAATTCAAGTGTTCCATCTGCCTTTTTATCTACATATCTCAATTGGTTGACATCCTGTTGTCCAAGGATGAGTTTGCACAATGTCATTTTTAGGGTTTGAAATATGCCCCGGTCACCCAATGCATCAGAATCGGAAGTGACCATCGCCGGTATTTCTCTGACACGGATATGTGTACCGTTTTCATCAGATACGGTATCACCGATCACATGAAAAAACTTACCATCAAAAGCGACCGGAAGAATCACTTCATTGTCATTCATGATTTGCTTAAGCGATATTTCGAGAGGTTGATTTTCAAGCGAAGAAGGATCTGCCAACTCAATGTTATTGATCTCAATTACGTTTTGTGATAGTGTGCTTCGGCTCGGACTGAAATCAACCATCTGCATTTGTTCATTTTGCAATCGCGCAAATGCATGGATCTGTCCACCGCTTCTTGAATTCAATTCAGCCTGCCCTATACTGACCGAGCCTTTCACAGATGGATGCGCTTTGATGGTGATATTTCCATCTGCCAGGGAAATGTTATTGGAAGCATTCAATGTATTATCCTGACGGACCATCGTCACGGCGATCATTTTGGATGTCCAGTCATCAAATACTTTTTGTGGAGTAGGTTCTCCAAGTATATCCCGATGTATCCCCAATCCGCTCTGAAGAAACTGTTGATGATCCAATGGCTCTGTGGTCACGAGTAGTTTAAAATAACAGGTGTCTTCCACATCATTTTTTGCAGGCCCCCACCCTAATGTTTTTTTCCACAACGGAAGCTCAACATGGGATCTATCCTCATATTCAAATGCCCTGTAGACTATCTCTTCACCCGGACATGATATGGAATAATCGAATGCTATAAATAATAAGTAAAAATATAATGGCTGTTGAATATTCTCAAGATGCACGACCGGACGGAAAGCAGGAAAACGATTTTCCAGATTTTCACTCGTGGCGAATATCCGGACTTGTTCTTCTGTATGTTTATTAATCTCCCCGGCCTCATTGATTTCATGCAATTCAAACCGGCACATGTCTGCCACTTTCGAGGAGCGGTTCTTATTCTGCAATTCAATGATACGTCGCCAATGCACGATTTTATCCAATGCATCCATCACAGTGATCATATGTTCCGGCGTGCTGCCATCCGTGACAAATGCTTTTCTGTTCTTATCAAGATCCATGACAGTGATACCGCCCTGATCGGCGATGACCTCGATAGAAGCTTTCTCATCTTTCTGCGCCCACAATATATTTTTTGATTTCAGACTTTCATTTGACGTGATCGATTGTATGATCTGAGCATCACCTGTCAGTTTTACTATTTCAGGTGGTGCAGGTAAATGTCGGATAGTAGCACAATACGTTGGTTTGTCACTGACTAAACTTTTCAAAAAACTACTCACACCCAGATTTCCTTCAATGTCAATTTTACTCAATTGCGCACCGACTGATTTGATCACTGCTGTACTTACGTGTTTCTTTTCCGGTGGGGATGTATAGATATCAAGTTCAATGGGACTGATTGGTGCAGTAGGCAAACCATGTATGGCGCCACACTTGACATACCAGTCTCCGTCTTTGACGATGACTTCATACACATCACGCTCACCCGTCGGCGAACCTTCAAGGAATCTGACATAAGGATCAAAATTCTGAATGGTTTCAAACTGTGGTGTTTGATTGTCACGTGTCTGCTCGACTGTGGATCTGGCGCGAATAAAAAGATCTGTATAACTCAGATTTCCTTTAGCGGCCTGAAGTGCTTTGATCAGACCTGTCGTGAAAGCTCCACCCTGCGGCATATCACCTGCTAACTGTACACTCTTACAAGCTGAGAGAAGTACGTGTCTCGCAGAAGGTACTTCAAGCGTTTTCTGTTTGCTGTAATATCCGTTGACGTATGAATCCAGTGTTCTTGTTCCTCCTGTGGATGGTGCATTTCTTACGCCCCATTCAATATTCGAACCTGCATCACGAGTACCGGAACCGCTATGACAACAATCGAGAGAAACGACAATATGGGGAGGACCTGCCGGGTTTTTTGTTGCGAGTTCGTTGAGCAGTACTGCCAGTTCTTTATCGGCCAGATTATTGGCACCACCGATACGGCTGTCGATGCAGATTAAAGTCTGGTCTTTCCCATTGGGTTCCAACGCCAGGAATTCGGGAGCTGTCTTTTCCTCACTACCATGGCCGCTGTAATGAAACCAGGCTACGTCATCAGGTCCTGCAGCACCGAGATGATCACGAAATCCACTGATAATATTGGCATACGTGGCGGTTTCATTCTCTAATATTTTGATTTTAAGATTGAAATCTTTGGCACAATAGTCATTGAGATATCCTTCGATCTGGTTGATATCCTTGATGCAGCCGTTCAATTTGGGAAGTGGAGCGGGGTAGTCATTGATACCGACAAGAAGGACGTATAGATTTTTCATGTTGACTCAAATTTGATACAATGCGGCGGGGAAATTACATTTTCCAGTCGATTGAATGAGAAGAAAAATGGAGATTGAAGTTGGAGAAATAACACTAAGCACACCCATACATTTAGGTTCTGACATCCCTAACCAATGGGCATGCACAAATATCTTTGTAGTGTTACTGGCCATGATTATTTCTTTCCGATTAAATCAAGGTCCTGCAATTTCCTACCGAAATCATCATCCGCCGCCAGTTTCAGAAAATCATCCTGCAATCCTAATACACGAAAAGTATTGAAGTAAGCTGCCATTGAAACACTTCCACTGCCTTTCTCAATATTGTATAAAGTAGTTCTGTCAATACCGGCACGTTCAGCCACTTGCATTGTTGTCAATTTTCTGCGTTTCCTGGCTAACCGGATGTTTTCCCCTACCTTTTCTAACAACTTTTGGTGCTTTGGTAATAATATCTGCTTCTTGCGGTTCATGACAATATGTAGTATATTATCCACAAATAAAGCTATTTTGTTGATAATACACAACATAATTAATAAAAAAATCCAGCTAACGATCTGAAGGAAATTCTTTGATGGTTGGTGCAAACACCAACCATGGCAGTGTGCCATGGCAGGAGTTTGCTCCTGCCACTACGAAATATAAAATGTGATTCGGATCAGATAAGAACAGGAATCGCAAACAATAATGCACCTATGATGAACAGATAGGTCAGCAGATGCACCATCGGATGATCAACCTTCAGAAAAATAAATTGCTCAATCATTCTGCCCAACCAGAAAAGTGACATACCTGCTAGAAAGAAATTTCCCAGCGACGTATTTAATAGTTCCTTTGGAAAAATAAAACAAATGGCTGCTACGAAGAGGAAAAAATAAATTAAACGGAGGTTCGCAATTTGCATGATTGCTTTATTCGCGGGTTGCAAATTATTCAAATCCGTTTTCCAGTTAAATATTCTCCAAAACTGAGTATGAAAAATCGCGAATCCGATACAGTATACACCACACAAAAAAATCATGATCTCATCCATCGAAAGTGTACTGTTTAACATGGAATTTTAAAAACTGGCAACTTATTAACTTTTATTCGTTACTCCCTTTCTACCCCCCGGCCCCCTGAAAAAGGGGGAGTTGCAAAATTCGTAACTCGCTATTCTTTTCTCGTTACTCGATATTCGTTACTCGTTATTCGTCACTCGTTATTCGTCACTCGTTATTCATTCGTCACTCGTTACTCGTTACCCGTTATTCAATATTAGTTGTTTCCTCCACCTGAATCACAAAATCCGCCGTACGCACGATGTTCTCTGTCTGAAACTGTAACCATGCCCTGTACAAACCCGGCTTAGCAAACATGGTGTGAAAAACTAAATTCCCATTTTCAACTGCAGGATGAACGTGAAGAAAAGCTTTATCATGAATGTTGATGATCACCATATGACCCTTTCCTCCCAGATAATCGCCTAATGTATTTGGATCAATAGTTCCGCCATCCTTTGTAATGGATACAATGATCATTTGCGTTTTTCCGCTTTCAAATTTTCCCCCTTCTCCGGGTGAGAGAATGACACTATATGGAAGCGCTATTGACGTAAGATTAGGCTCAGAATACGTGATCGACTTCACCGAACTTCCATTGACACCAAAAGTTTTCACCTGTACTGTATCAATCGATCCGGTCGGCTTGTATTCGGCAAATAAATTATAGACGCCACCCTTTTCAAAAGTATAGGTTTGTTCATATGTGCCCAAGTCTGACAACCCGGGATGGCGATGGTCGAACCAGCTAAGGTCATTGCTGATCAGGATTAGGTGCATCTCATACCCGTGTTCGACATCCAGAGGCACTGGTTCCGTTTCCTTACCCACTATTTGTGGTGTAAACGAGAATACGACCTGTTTTCCGGCCTGGATGATATCCGGTTTGCTCAGGATTCGCATGCGGTAGGTATTTCCATTCCCCATGGGCATATTTTGCATCATACTGTCTTTTGGAGCTATGCCTGTTTCAGTTGGCGAAGTGTTTGAAAGCCGGTCCTTACAGCTTATCAAAGAAATGATGCATATCGCTGCCATGATGGCAAGCAGGCCTGTATATTTCATTTTCGTATTAAAATATTTCAAATTCATCCTGCCTGAAAGATAAATAAAGCGTGAAGATAATCTCATTGGCAGAAGGTCTGAAACCACTCCATTAACAGGACAAAAGCACCTAAACCAGTTTATTTCATTGGAATCCGTCCAAATTTGTCCAAAAGTTGAATTTCTTTGGCCAGGCAGGCAGCGCCTTATATTTATCAGGTATCTCTGAGGTTGACACTATTCTAATCAGGGCCGGAAATACCCACCTTTACCTCAATTTTTCCAGTCTTTTTTGCCTCATAAATTTGAGGTAGCTTTGTAACCCTCGGTTAATAAAAAAATCAACCGAACAAAATGAGATCAAATACTATGAAAAGATCATTTACCTCTCGCATTCTCACCGGCGTTTTGTCCCTATTTCTTGTTTTTGCTTTACAGACAAAGGCAAATGCAACATGCCATGCATTATTTGGGTACACCCAAACTCCGGGCACCTTATTGGTGACTTTCCACGATTCTTCATCAAGTTCGTTTGAGATAACGACATGGCATTGGGATTTTGGAGACGGTCACTCGTCAAATGATCATAACATAACCCATACATATTCAGCACCGGGTACTTATGAAGTCTGTCTCACCATTCATGACAATCATGATTGCAATGACACCTATTGTCACGCTGTCGTTGTACAACCGATTCAAAACAACTGTTCGGCCTTTTTTACCTATACACAGACCCCGAATACATTGACGATTCATTTTGCTGATGGATCTGAAAGTAACCATGATATCACTTCATGGGCATGGACTTTCGGAGATGGAGGAACCTCTGATAATCATGCTCCTATACATACCTATGATCAGCCTGGCACCTATCAGGTTTGCCTGACGATTCATGACAATACAGGTTGTACCT
>JBDUAU010000080.1:0-6374 GCA_040004485.1 Saprospiraceae bacterium | reverse complement strand
ATATTGAAAAGCATGTTTCCTCAATATTCGCAATTTGATATTTTACTTCAAAATTCAATATTCACGATTCGATATTCCTTATTTTGTTCAGTATTTCGTATTCCTTATTTTACTTCAAAATTCAGAATTCACTATTCAATATTCCATATTCTGAAAGCTGTATATTTGGAATCTTAGATTTCATAAACTCCTAATCAAAACAAAATGAAAATCAATCTCCTTCTCATCTTCTTTTTTCTTGGAAGTGTTATCAGCAAAGTGAATGCGCAGAATACTTCGTCTTTGATGGAGGACAATTCCACAGAAGCAGCTCATTCCGTGCTTCCGGTGGATGGTATTATTCCTTATCTGCCTGTCGATACTTCTTATTTTGGTACCGGTCTTTTGCCTATCACAAGAAAGATTCAATTCACACCTCTCGTCAATTTTTTCTTTCGCCCCGAAATAACTTCAAATTATAAGGAAGCCGGTTTGTCAGAAGATAAGGGGCATCTCAACTTTTACCTGAGAGGAGATTTCGGTGGAAAATTATCGCTTCCCAAAAATATTGACATGGTGGCCAACCTTCATTCATATGGCATATATTCAAGGAGTCTCGGCCCGCTGGATCCGAATCTTTCATTGTACGAAGCATATGTTGACATGAAGAAACTTGACAGGGCTGGAAGGATGTC
This sequence comes from Saprospiraceae bacterium, assembly GCA_040004485.1. Lineage (GTDB taxonomy): Bacteria > Bacteroidota > Bacteroidia > Chitinophagales > Saprospiraceae > Opimibacter. The sequence goes on along the minus strand of JBDUAU010000080.1, from coordinate 5,700 downwards.
TCTTCGTTTCGGCCGCATGTGCCTGGGAAAATATGGGACAGAGATCCTTGTCGGTGATGATGATTTCGGCAGGGGACGAAGTTTTGAAAGTGCAAGGTTTCGCTATCGTACAGACCGATGGACAAGTGATGTGATGTGGGTACAACTCTACCAGACAGCACCGGATTCTGCAAACTTCGATTGGAATCACCCGATTTTTCTGGGCGACTTTAATACATTCAGCATGTCTGATGGATTCAATCTGGATGCTAATCTTGTATACATCATAGATCAGTATATCAGTGGCTATCGTACGACTGTATTCATGCCAAACATCAGGCTTTTCGGGAGATCAAATAATCTTCGTTATTCTGCGGAGATGATTTATCAGACCGGGATCGCACGAGGTATCATCACCGATATTAAACTTGGAAATGTAAATGCATATGCAGCAGAAGTCAGTGCAGGTTACTTTTCAACGGATGACAAGATGAGCATTGATGTAACTTATTATCGCGGCAGTGGTGATGATGATCCCGCAGATACTAATCTCAAATCCTACAATGTACTTTGGCAAAATGAACATCGTCGTTTTGGGTATATCGATGCCTTCAAAGGTTCCAATGTCCAGGCAGGTACGCTCCATGTCAACTGGCGTCTTGGCCGATTAGTAGATACAGGTATTCATGGCGTTTATGCCAGTGTATTGGAATCAAAGGACAAATCAACAGGAATAGCTACTGTCAATTTGAATACACTGACGACTGACAATAAATCGATAGGGTACGGTGGTGACTGGTATTTTAATTATTATTTCAATCATTATTTCAATATGCAGTTTACCACGGCTGTCTTCAGCCCGGGAGAATATTTTACGGCCGTAAATGGAATCGATGAGACGATGGTGAGGATGTATATTGTTCTTGCATTGCGTATTTAGTTTTGTCGATTGAATCGAGCTAAATGACCAAATGAGGGATTTGCCTTACATTGATCTCTGAAGATGAAGTCATGAAGGAGAAGAAAGTGCGTCAGCTTGCAGCCATAATGTTTACAGACATTGTAGGCTATACCGCTTTGATGCACGGAGATGAAGCTGTCGCTACAAGTGTAAGAGCTCGTCACCGCGAAGTCTTCCGGCAGCAGCACGAAATCCACCATGGTGAAATAGTGCAATATTATGGTGATGGCACTTTAAGTGTTTTTAAAAGTGCTATTGAAGCAGCTTTGTGTGCCATCGTTATTCAACGGCTTCTGCAGGAAGGAGACCCTGTACCACTTCGCATCGGCCTGCACATGGGCGATATCGTTTTTAACAATACAGAAGTCTATGGTGATGGCGTAAACCTTGCGTCCCGGATTCAAAGTATCGGTGTGGCCGGATCAATTCTTCTGTCAGGTAAATTAAATGACGAACTTAAAAATCACCATGATATCACCACAGTCTCCATCGGGCACTTTGAATTAAAAAATATAACACATCCCGTTGAAATATTTGCGATTACAAATCAGGGCATCATCATTCCGCAATCTTCGGAATTGAACGGGAAGCGTAACATCCAAAATAAAACCATCGCTGTACTTCCTTTCGTCAATATGAGTACAAGTGCGGAGAATGAATATTTCAGTGACGGCATCACTGAAGAAATCATCAATGCCCTGGCAAAAATCAGGAGCTTAAAAGTTACGTCACGTACTTCTTCTTTCTATTTCAAGAATAAAAATATTCCGATTAAAGAAATCGGGAAAGAACTCAATGTCTCAGCTATCCTGGAAGGTAGTGTTCGCTTATCCGGTGATACCATCCGAATCACGGCTCAATTAATACAGGCCGAAGAAGATTTTCATTTCTGGTCTGAAACCTGGGACAGGAAACTTGAAAATATATTTGAAATCCAGGATGAGATCAGCTTGTTGATCGCTGAAAAACTGAGAGAGCAATTTGGCCACTTTGAAATCCAGGAGCACCTCGTCGGAAAGCAAACAGACAATATTGATGCATATGAATATTCCCTGAAAGCTAAATATCATTTCAATAAATGGAACCCTAACGATATCCGTCTCGCAATTTCACTTTATGAGAAAGCACTTGAGCTCGATCCTGGACATACTGAATCCTATCTGGGTCTTGCACAGTGTTTTGGATTTATGGCGACCACAGGTTTTATACCTGCAGAAGAAGGTTGGGGCAAAACAATACAATTAACCCATCAGGCGCTGCTGTTAAATGATCAATTGGCCGGTGTACATTATCAACTTGGACACCTTGCCTTTTTTACCGCCTGTGATTACAAGGAATCATTTAAAGGAATGCAACGGGCTATTGAAATACAACCAAACTATGTAGAGGCGCAGCAGTTTATGTCCTTCCTGTATATCATCGCCGGCGAAAAAGAGAAATCACTTCAACATTTAGATATAGCGCTCAGTATTGATCCGCTGTCTCAGGAAACATTGTTTTTCAATGCCTATTTCCATTACATGCTCGAAGATTACGCTACATCTCTTGAGCAATTGGACAGATGCCTTAAACAAAATCCAAAAAACATTCCTGTCCATACAGTCAAATGTTATTGTCTGCTTAAGATGGGTCGATATGATGAAGTGCTTCATTATTATGATGATATGCCCTCAGACATCGTGGTACCTGAAAATAAATCTGGCGTAACAGCACTGGCTTATGCATTGAAAAAGGATTCTGTCAATACAACAAAGTCCCTTGTACAATTATTGGAGCAATCAAAAGGCCCGGATGGTTTCAATGCGGAGTCCTATCTGTTTCTGCTGTATTCCGCCATGGGCGACAATGACCATGCATTTGAATGTGTCCGTCAGGGCATTGAAAAAAAATCATCTCTGTTACTACTTCGTTATCCGGATCCTTTGGTTGATAGATTGAAAGATGATCCTAGGTATCCTGCGTTTCATAAATTATTATATCAGCCTGATGAGATTATTGAAAAGCCAAAGAAAAAGAAGGAACTTCTGGATGAGGATGCGGTGAAGATGTATTCTACACGACTGATGAATCATGTCAGGGAGGCCTTACCTTTTCTGGATCCGGATCTATCGTTGCGCTCACTGGCAGCCCAGATAGACATGCACCCCAATCAACTCTCCTGGCTGCTCAATGAGAGTTTGGGAAAAAACTTTAATGAATTCATCAATCAGTACAGAATCGAAGCATTCAAGCAGATTTCCTTAGATCCCGCCAAATCCCACCTTACACTTACCGGACTTGCCTATGAAAGCGGGTTTAATTCCAAAACTGTGTTCAATACCTACTTCAAAAAAGAAACAGGAATGACGCCAAAGGAATTTATGAAGAAAGGGAGCAGTGAATAGTGACTGGATCCTGAAGGGATCCTATTTTGGTAGCCCTGGGTTGCAAACCCAGGAATTAATGGCAAAGCATATTTTAGACCCTGAATGGGTCAAACAAAAATCTGTTTCCATTGCGGAAACCATACCCATAGGTTTATTTCCATAACAGCCTCCGGGACTGCATTGCCTCTTTCAATATGTTCGGATTTATAATTCCGAACGACTTCTTATGATCACGAACGTCCGGACTGAGACCCAAACATACATTTGCTTTCGAATAGAGACGAACAAACTATTCATTCAAAAAAAATAATCATGAAAGCTATTGTATGTACAAAATACGGCGCACCGGAAGTTCTTCAACTCAAAGAAGTCAACAAACCCACGCCTAAGGATAATGAAATACTGATCAGGATTCACTCGACATCGGTATCCTCAGGTGATGTGCGTATCCGAAAAGCAGATCCATACGCTGTGCGATTTGTCTATGGATATCGGAAGCCTAAAAACGATATCCTTGGGTATGCACTGGCCGGGGAAATTGAAGCTGTAGGTCAAAATGTAAAACGATTCAAAGCAGGTGACCAGGTTTTTGGATCAGCCGGAATGCATATGGGTGCTTATGCTGAATATATATGCCTTCCCGAAGATGGCGTCCTGGCATCGAAACCCACCAATATGAGCTATGAAGAAGCTGCTTCAATTCCATTCGGGGCATTGACAGCTTTGTCTTTTCTCAGGAAGGGAAAAATCCAAAACGGACAAAAGGTTTTGATCTATGGAGCTTCAGGTGCAATTGGTTCTGCTGCAGTTCAATTGGCTAAATATTTCGGAGCAGAAGTGACAGGCGTAAGCAGCTCTGCTAATTTAGAAATGGCAAAATCCCTGGGAGCAGATAAGGTGATTGATTACACGAAAGTTGATTTTACAAAAAGCGGAGAAACATATGATGTCATTTTTGATACAGTAGGTAAAAGTTCATTTTCAGGATCAATTAAGTCGCTGAAAGAAAAAGGTTTCTATCTGAAAACCGTTCACATGGATCTGTCATCGATCTTTCGTGGTATTTGGACATCAATGACAAGTACTAAGAAAGTTATAGGTGGAGTCACAATTGAAAAATCAGAAGATCTCCATTTCCTCAAAGAGATTATTGAAGCAGGTAAGATGAAAGCCATCATCGACAGAACATATACATTGGAACAAATACCTGAAGCGCACAGCTATGTTGAAAAGGGACATAAGAAAGGGAATGTGGTCATAAGCATTTATCAGGACTAGTCTCTCGTTATTGCAGCTCCTAATTCAAAATTCAAAATTCAAAATTCAAAATTCAGCATTCAAGATTCTTTTGGTTTTTCGACAAATACCAATCACCTAACGACCATTCTGCTTTTTCGCGATTTTCAATTTGGCACATGGCTATGATTGTCTTGTAATTTGCCAGCCATTTAAAAACATAAATACTTGATCATGAAAAAATATCAATTCATTCTAACGAGTGTATTCATCCTCCTCACCATTTCGTGTTTTTCACAAGGGCCCATGAAGATGGATCTCCAAAAATTGTATAAAGAAAATGGCATTGAAGTATACAACCGCGAACTTACACTGATCAATGAAAAATCATATCCGGGCATCCGTTTAAGCAAGGATTACGGAGAAGGCATCGCATGGCTGAAAAACATTGATTTTTCAAATGGAACACTTGAATTTGATGTTCGTGGAGAAGATGTGAAAAAACACAGTTTTGTTGGCATCGCTTTTCATGCGCAAAACGATTCAACTTTTGAAGCGATATATTTGCGTCCATTTCAGTTCAAATCAACTGATGAAACATTGAGAAGCCATTCTATTCAGTACATATCCTTGCCCAAATTTACATGGCAGGTGTTACGGGCAAATTCGCCGGGCAAATTCGAACAGCCCATTGATCCTTCTCCGGATCCGAATTCATGGGTGAGGATACGTATCGTGATCAATGATGCTACCATTTCAACATATATCAATGGCGAAAAAGAACCAAGCCTCGTCGTTGAAAAATTTACACCTTTTACGCATGGTGCTGTCGGATTCTATGTAGCAGATACCTCAGGAGGAGATTTTGCTAATATTACTATTACGAAAACAGAATGAAGCCTAATTTTTTGAACCACTTAAGAAACCTATGGTCTCATAAGAATAGATGGTTTGAGGTCAGAGACACGCTTCACTCGTCACTTTTCACTATTCACTCTTCACTATATCAGCCTGTTTATCTTGAATGTCATCATAAAAACGAATGCCAGTATCAATACGATGAAATGAATTCCGTAGAATATATACTGCATCACCTTTAATCCGCCACTTCGTTGACTACTTAGGATGTACATGATGGCGCAGGCTATAACGACGACT
>JBDUAU010000371.1:0-6377 GCA_040004485.1 Saprospiraceae bacterium | reverse complement strand
ATATGAATGGTCCCTGAGCTTGTCGAAGGGAAGAAAAAGAGTCCTCCCATTCACACCTTCCGCCTTATCCGGCCTTGGCCGAGGATAAGGCGGAAGGTGTGAAGATGGCTTCGCTACTACCCTTCGACAAGCTCAGGGACCATCAGAACTTGTTAAATTTTGAGCCGAAACATTATTTTGAAATCCTTATCGATCGCTGTACTTCGACTTGCTAAACTCACCCAATGGCTACAGCTCAGTAACCGCGGAGTCGAAGCGAGACGATGACAAATGTTGAGCGGACGGTTACTGAATTGTCGCAAAAGGATGAGTGAAAGCAGGTCGAACCATGGATAGAGGTAAAAAGTTCGAAGGAGTCGAAGCTAAAATATGAATGGTCCCTGAGCTTGTCGAAGGGAAGAAAAAGAGTCCTCCCATTCACAGATGACCTCGCTACTACCCTTCGACAAGCTCAGGGACCATCAGGACTTGTTAAATGTTGAGCCGAAACATTATGCCGAAATCTCTATATGTGGTTGAGTCGAAACGATGACAAAATTTTCTAAATCATGAAAATCATATTCACCTTCTTGTTTTCGATGTTAATGATCTCAATGGCCTGTGCTCAGCACGAGGATCAGATCTTTGTAGACAACGATGGTATCATGCATTGGTCTCGTGATAGTAGTGAGGTGACTGGCTTTGGTGAAAATTATACTGTTCCATTTGCTTACGGTTTTCGGGCTGCGAAAAGAATGGGTATAGATATAAAGGCGGCCATTGATCAGGATGTGTATCAGTTTGCAAGACTTGGTTTTGATTTGTTTCGAGTGCATGTATGGGATTGTGAGATCAGTGATACTCTTGGAAATCTTTTAGATAATGAACATCTTGAATTGTTTGATTATTTACTCTGGAAATTAAAAGAAAAAGGAATCAATGCTGTTATCACCCCTATCGCTTACTGGGGTAATGGGTGGCCGGAAAAAGATGAACCCACTCCTGGATTTTCAACGAAGTATGGCAAAGGCAATTGCCTGACGAATCCGGATGCCATAAAAGCGCAGGAGAAATATTTATACCAGTTTGTCAATCACATCAACCGGTATACAGGAATAGCCTATAAGAATGATCCGCAGATTCTTGCTTTTGAAATTTGTAATGAACCACATCACAGGGGAGCAGCCACTGAAGTAACTGCCTTTGTCAGAAAAATGAAAGATGCGATTCAATCCAGCGGATGCACAAAACCCATTTTATATAATGTTAGTCATGCCATCAACTATGCCCAGGATTATTTTGATGCCGGTATTGACGGAGGTACATTTCAATGGTATCCGACCGGCTTAGGATTTCAAAAAGAATTGGGTGGCAATATGTTGCCCAATGTGGACAAGTATGTAATTCCTTTTGATGATGTCCTGAAAAAAAATCATGCGGCACGATTTGTTTACGAATTTGATGCGGCTGACATGGCTACATCATATATGTATCCTGCAATGGCGAGAAGTCTGCGTGCAGCTGGTATGCAGATGGCTACGCATTTTGCATGGGATCCGACGTATACAGCGCCTTACAATACAGAATACAATACGCACTTCATGAATTTGTTCTATGCGCCGCAGAAAGCGTTGAGTCTGATGATCTGTGGTGAGATATTCAGGACGATACCTTTGTACACAGATTTTGGTGTTTATCCGGATAATACTTCATTCGGACCGTTCAAGGTGAGTTATGAAGAAAACCTGGCAGAGATGGTGACTGAGGAGAAATTTATTTATACGAACAATACAACATCGAAACCTCCAGCTCCCGAAAAGCTTGAACTAATTGCCGGATATGGCAATTCTCCATTAGTGGAGTATAATGGGACGGGCGCTTATTTCTTTGACAAATTAGGCGATGGAATATGGAAACTTGAATTGATGCCGGATGCTGTAATCGTTGATAATTTATTTGGAAGAAACAGTCTTGATAAAACGAGGGCAGTGGTGAGGTACAATCGCAGAAGAATGAAAATCAATCTACCGGAATATGCAGCTGGTTTTTCGATTGAGAGTGTTGACTGGCGGGATTCGATTTTATACAGGGAAACAAAAGATGGGATTGTCAACTTAAAGCCCGGAATATATCTTTTGAAGAGTCCAAAATATCAGGAGGATGATTCGATTGTGCTTGAGTCTAAAAAGCAAATAGCTCTTGATGAATATTTTGCCCCTGTACCTGGTGTTTCTGATTCAGTTTTTGCCAATCATGACTATACAGGTTATTGGAAAAAAGGCAAGGATCATCCAGTCTCGATCACTATCGCTGCATCTCAAAAACCAAAAGAAGTGCTGCTTCAAATAGTCTTGCCCGTAGAGGATCTATATAAATCATTTGAAATGAAGGAGGTGAGGCCTTTTGTATACGAATCTGCTATTCCATCAAAATATTATCACCCCAGTGAATATATTTATCAATATTATTTTGAGATTCAGCTTGATTCATCGACTTACTTCTATCCGGGAAGGTCAAGTTTGCCTCCTGAAAAAAAGAAAGTATGGAACTGGGGATCATTTCTGGAACTCAATCGGGTTGAAAATCAATTTCATTTGCTGGACAGTTGGAATTTCAATGAAATCAACAAGCAGTGGCTGCCTTCTTTCCTTGATGAAAAATCATTTAATGGAAAAACTTCCGACAGTACCCCGATTAGAACAAGTATACATATTAAACTGGATTCGCTCGTCCGATCTGATCCGGAAAATTTACTTGGCTTGCCAACTCCGGACTATACGCTACGACATTATTTTATTGATCGTTATGCCGGACTTCAAGAAGAATTCTTGAAGAAAAAAGTACTGGTTTTAAACGCGAAAACGTCCAAAGGAAAAAAATGCCATGTACAGGTTTCCCTCATACAGAAAGATGGAACAGGTTTCGGGTACACTTTTGAAGTGAATGATACGGATGAACTTTATTACATCTTACTGGATGAACTAAAACCAGTTCCGGTAGTGCTCATGCCCAGGCCCTACCCTACTTTTTTACCTTATTACTCAAGTGTCAAAATGGGTGATACACTTGATATGTTGCTATTGGAAAGCGTGGATATTTCAATTGGCCCTGATATTCCAAAAGAAGACTGGAAGAAACCAGTGGATGTGTTTATTAAAAGTGTTTGGCTGGAGTGATGAACTTGTACCGTTCGTTTCGGCTTTGCTCAATGACCATTCATCGTCTCGTTTCGGCTTCGCGGTTGTTGAGCTGCGACCCAGGGCTGAGCATAGTAGGTCGAAGCACAAAGACCGGGATATTCGATTGTCGTTTCGGCTACGCTCAACGACCGGGATATTCGAACACATTGATTCCTTTTGTTTCGAGTATACAATGATGTGGACTAGTTATATCGTTTCGACTTCGCTCTACGATTTTTAGATTACTCATCGAGCGTAGCCGAGATGATAATACAGGTTGATATCTTCGAAAATTGAAATCAAAAAAGATCTGTAGTGCATGATCATCCCGGTCGTTGAGCGTAGCCGAAACGACAACAGAGACCCGAGATGATAATACAGGTTGATATCTTCGAAAATTGAAAATATCTGTACCGCATGAAACTCCCTCGATACCAATCCCACTGCTCTCTGGCCTCAGCTCTCTGCTATTCTACCAGAACCTGATATAAATTGCCACTACCAGCAGCAATACAATCGTGATCATTGCTAAATGACCCTTTGAAACCTTGTACATAGATCGATCAACTTCCAGGGCATGGACATGCTCTCTTCCTTTCTGATCCAGCAAGCTCACCGTGATGATTAAAAGAGTAGTGAAGAAAAATACCCATCCCATTTGCACTAAGAACGGAATTTCATAGACACCATTTCCATTCATATAGGCTGTATAAAGAAGGGTATCATTTCCCGCAATACCCGGAAGAAACCTGTCAAATAAAATAGCCAGGAGCACTCCGCCGAATATACCTGCGATAGCTGCTTTAGAGGTTGTTTTTTTCCAGAAGAATCCGAACAGAAAGACAGGGAATATCGCAGGCGAAATATATCCTGTATATTTTTGAATAAATTCAAAACCACCTTTTCCTCCTATACCCAATGCATCATTCCAGTTGACCGTAATCGCGATGAGCAAGGATACAATGACCATGATACGGCCTGTCCACACCATTCTTTTTTCTGAAGATTCTTTATTGAAATATTTCTTGTAGATGTCCAGCGTATATATCGTCGATATGCTATTTGCCTTTCCTGCAAGCGATGCTACAATAGCAGCTGTCAGCGCCGCCATTGATAAGCCACGCAAACCTGTTGGTAAAAATCCAAGCACTGCTGAATATGCATTGTCTTCTCTGAACTCTCCATTCGTCAGCATTTGAGTCTGCAACTCACCATGCTGATGCAATACATAGGCTGCTATACCCGGCAACACCACTAACATCGGCATTAATATCTTTAAAAAGGCTGCGAATAAGATACCCGTTCTGGCCGTTTTCAAATCTGCACCAAGTGCTCTTTGTGTGATGTATTGATTACATCCCCAGTAATTGAGATTCGCAACCCACATACCCGCTGCGAGCATAGCTAATCCAGGTAAGCTCGAGTAATGATTGATCTGATCAGGCGTAGAACTTGCATCAGGCTTTTTAAATATCATATCAAAATGATCAGGTGCCGTAGTAAATAATTGCTTAAGCCCTGCAAGCGCATCTGTACCTAATCCGAATTTTTCACTTACAACTGTCAATGCTATATAGGATGTGATCAATCCACCAGCCAGTAGAACTAATACCTGTATGACATCGGTATATCCAATTACTTTCATTCCTCCTAAAGTGATCACCAATGCGAATAATGCCAGACCTATCATGATGAGATGAAAACTCTCCCCTCCTGTCAGATTATTGATCGCTAATGTACCCAGGTATAAAATGGAAGTAAGATTGACAAAAATGTATAGGAAAAGCCAGAAGATGGCCATGATCATAGCGACCGTCTCATTGTACCTCGTCTTCAGGAATTGTGGCATCGTAAATATTCTGTTCTTCAGATATACCGGCATAAAAAATACAGCCACAATAATCAGCGAAACTGCCGCCAGCCACTCATAACTCGAAATGGCAAGTCCAAGCCTGAATCCATTGCCACTCATGCCGATAAACTGTTCTGCGGAAATATTGGAAGCAATCAATGAAGCTCCGATAGCCCACCAGGTAAGCTGTCCTTCCGCAAGGAAAAACTGCGTAGAAGAGGCCTGCGCCGATTTCTTCCGATTATAGACCCACAAGCCATAACCTGCTACGACAATGAAATAAATAATGAAGACGATGTAGTCCTGGGTGTGGAGAGATTGGTTCATCAAATCTGTTTTGAAGGATTAAAGAATAAGCAGATGCGAATAATAGGAATTTTAATTGGAACCAGCAAACCATACCAGTCTGAATAGGTTTAGTGTATCAAAATCTGCTCATTTCTTAATATATTGGACAACTTTACCACTGGGAGTTCCCCTATCCCCGACCTGAATTACCAATTAAAATCATCACCCAGATTGTAATAAATATAATGAATTCAATTATTTCTATATGAAAAATACCATCCTTATCATCAGTCTCCTGATGCTATACATGACTTTTCCATCCGTTAGTTTTGGCCAGGCGGTAAGTATAAATACAGATAATTCCTCTCCGGATGCAAGCGCTATACTTGACGTGAAGTCCACTATACGGGGTATGCTTGTTCCCCGCATGACCAGTGCACAACGAACCGGCATACCTTCTCCAGCTATAGGGCTGCTCGTCTATGACACAGATACCCAATCCTTCTGGTTTCGCAATGCAACAATATGGGTCAATTTATCATCTGGCGCAGGCGGTTGGTCACTTACCGGTAATGCAGCTACAGCTACAGATTTTATGGGTACCACCAATAATCAATCGCTTTTGTTCAAAGCAAATAATCTTCAGGCAGGAAAAATTGATCTTCCATTGGAAAATACATTTTGGGGTAATGGTGCAGGGAAATCTATCACCACAGGATCATTTAATACTGCTACAGGACATCAGGCACTTTATTCAAATGTAAACGGCAATTCCAATACTGCAATCGGCTATGGAGCTCTTTATTCAAATGTTGCCGGACACGATGGGGTCGCCATTGGATACTTTTCTCAGTATTATGCAAATAATTCAGCGGTCAATTGGGACAATACAAATACATCTATTGGCTTGTTTTCTCTTCGTGGGTCCACGACACCTGCCAACAATACTGGAATTAACAACACGGCCATAGGAAGGGATGTTCTTATTTCAAATAGTTCTGGCATAAACAATACAGGCAATGGATTTCAGACGCTTTTTTCAAATACAACAGGTAATTCAAATACAGCTATTGGAAATG
>JBDUAU010000052.1:0-1927 GCA_040004485.1 Saprospiraceae bacterium | reverse complement strand
TGAGGATTTTTATTTTGTCAATAACACGGTCATCAATAAATTTGGTGGCAATGTGCGGTTTTTCAATATATCTCCCGCTTCAGGTATCAACACATTTAAAGTTTACAATAATATTTTCGCTTCGGTGACCGGAGCAGGCAATACAATGTTTGCAGGTAATATTCCATCTGTACTTGATACATCAAAAAATAGTTGGGGAGCGGATTTCCAAACATTCGGTTTTACAGATCCTTCAGGAGATGATTATTCACTGACAGAAAATGCATTACTTGCTATCAATACCGGAACAAATGCTGGATCAACAAGCATAGGTTATGCATTGACGCCGGTAAGCATGTACCAGTCTTATACATCCGACCTAATAACACGCTCCATCATAGGTGGAACGATCGACATTGGAGCTTATGAGTTCGGGACAACCACTGGCCTTATTGAACATCAACTCCAGCCTGAAATTTCTATCTATCCGAATCCATTCCATTCAACAATTGAGCTGAGTTTTCTTAATCAAAACTGGAAAGAACTAGCGATTTCAATTAGTGATAATATGGGACATACTTTCTTCAGTCAAAAAGATTTACCCTTCACTTATGATTATAATAAAACAATTGATTTAGACCGTTACCCGGCAGGAATCTATTTGGTTGAAATCATTCTGGATGGAAACCATTTTATTAAAAAGATCGTGAAGGAGTAATCCATGTCCACATCAGATATTGTCAATCCAAAGGATGTAAAAAACCTCACGAGCCGTCATGAGATATTTTCTTCTATCTATGAAAAATATGGTTCACCTCCAAATTGGTCAAGACCACAGGGATTTATTTCATTGAGCAAAATAATATTGGAACAACAAGTAAGTCTCGCTTCTGCAAATGCGCATTTTCTTAAACTTGATGGATATATTAATGAATTTACACCCGGGGAAATATTAAAACTGTCAGATGAGGAAATGAGAAACTGCCACATCAGTCGTCAAAAAGCTAAATATCTGCGGGCACTATCCTCTTCCTTACTTGAAGGACATTTGAATCTTGAATCCCTAACTCAACATGACGAACCGGAGATCAGAAAGCAGCTCACTTCGATTAAGGGAATCGGTAACTGGACTACTGATATCTATTTAATGTTCTGTCTCCAGGCAAAAGATATTTTTCCGATGGGCGACATTGCAGTAATCAATACGATAAAGGAACTCACTGCCATTCACACCAGGGAAGAGATTCTAAAACTATCAGAAAGCTGGAAGCCTTTACGTTCACTGGCGGCATACTTTTGCTGGCACCACTATCTGAGTAAGAGGAATAAGAATAGTATAGCATGATCGAAACCTTAGTATTCATATTGGGTCAGATATTAATAAATTTCTTGATCAAGAAGATCAATATTCCCAAAGTGTCATATCTTTTTTCTGCTTTTTCAGTTACGTTTTTTACAATTCTAATGATGCTCTATCCAAACGTGAGTTGGCTTATCACATTCGCTTTGGATCCGCCAAATTCCTCCTTTATTTGTTATAATGCTTATTTGGGCCCGGTATTATTTCAATGGGTTTTTGGAATCCCAATAGTCATTATTATTCAGATTTTTTTCAATAGACGGGTACATCATTTGCCATTATTGATAGAACGTTATGAAAAACAAAAACATTAGGAGATAATGCAAACAATCAACCTTACCGGATGTTAATCATAGGACATTAATTCTCTACTCCTATGGAATCAAAACAAAGCTGGTTTGAAATTTTCGCCTCAAAAGCCACCAGAGCTACGGGAAGCAATTATGCATTTATCATAGCGTGTTTAGTCATCATCATCTGGATCTGTACAGGTCCAATATTTAACTATTCTGATACATGGCAACTTGTCATCAATACCGGTACAACAATCATAACCTTCCTCATGGTGTTTCTCATCCAAAAGACACA
>JBDUAU010000492.1:0-1929 GCA_040004485.1 Saprospiraceae bacterium | reverse complement strand
TTATCCGAATTATCCCGAATTTGTAATTTTATCTAACCGGTTGACATGTTTCCTTCATCTTCTCACTTCTCTCACTTCTCGGTTGCTGAGCTGCAGCACGAGGTTGGGTCTGGCTGGTCGAAGCACACTTCTGTTTAAGATGAGCATTCAACACATACACGGTCAATGGGGTGAATCAGTAGCATTGGATTACCTGATTAAATCAGGGCTAAAAATTTTAGAGCAAAACTGGCGCTATAAGAGAGCCGAAATCGACCTGATCGCTATGGATGATCAAATCCTTGTGTTTATTGAAGTAAAAACCAGGGCATACAAGGATTTTGGTCTGCCTGAGGTAATGGTCAATAAACGAAAACAACGCCTCGTCATCGATGCCGCTCTTGCCTATATGCGATCCATCGGCCACGAATGGGAGATCCGGTTCGATATCATTGCCATCCTGGGGACCCCCGCCTCAACTCCGGAAATCTCCCATTTCAGGGATGCCTTCTTCCCCGGATTGGATTATTTCTAGACCCAGGGTTGATGAATCGTTTGAAGAAAAAAGCATGTCTTTGTCTTCGTCTGCTTCTTCGCGTCAGTCTTCGCGTCAGTCTTCGCCTCAGTCTTCGCCTCAGTCCTCAGCCTTCGCCTTCATTTATTCTCAAATTATTATGATTATCCTCTTGTAAGAAATTCAAATAAGCGTTACCTTTGCCGTCCATTATCAAAAAACGTCATGAAAAAAGATATTCATCCGGCTAATTACAGGTATGTTGTATTCAAGGATTTTTCCTGTGATTTTGCATTCCTGACGAAGTCATGCGCTGTGACACGAGACACCATCAAATGGGAAGACGGCAAGGAATACCCCCTCGTCAAGCTTGAAATTTCAAGCCAATCTCACCCTTTCTTTACGGGTAAGATGAAGTTTATCGACACAGCAGGGCGAATTGATAAGTTCAATAAGAAATTTGCAAAAACTAAATTTGCGAAAAAAGAAGAAACTGAATAATCAAAAAGCCCCGGAAACTCTGGGGCTTTTTTGATTCTGACAGGTACTTAACTATGAGAAACATCATCCTCTTCGACGACGAGTCCCGGGAACAGATGCTGCCCCTTAGCTACACCAGGCCTGTTGCAGAAATGCGTACAGGGATCTTCACCATCAGGGAAAGATGGGAGAAACTTCTTGACGGCTCAGCCTCCTATATCACCTCCGACTACCTCAGCGAGCGCTTCCCTATGATTCTGGAAGATGATAATATCGTCATCAATGGTGCCGTCATGCCCAATGACAGACTAGTGCGCCTCATCGAACAACTTGAGCCAAATGAAGCCCTCATGAACGATGGCGATCTCATCGCCGCGCGACTGAACCGGCTTCAATTTGAAAACCTGTTCAGAGATGAATCCATTGAGGAAATAGTCGGTCTGGATCTTTCCGATACCCCATTTATTCACCTCGCTTATCCATGGGACTTATTTCTTTATCTCAGGGCAACCATAGAATATGATTATGAACTAGTCACCAAAGGAAGGACAAGCCAATCCATCCCGTCGCATAACCAGGTTCTCGCCTTAGATAATATTTTCGTTGAAGAGGGCGCTCAGGTAACTTGTGCTATTCTCAATGCCCAGTCGGGTCCAATCTATATTGGAAAAAATGCACAGATCATGGAAGGCGCTGTGATCCGCGGCCCCGTCACCATTGGAGAAGGAACTATCGTAAAAATGGGAGCTAAAATTTACGGCCCTACGGCCATAGGTCCCGATTGCAGGGTTGGCGGCGAAATAAAGGAAGTTGTGATCCTCGGACACTCCAACAAAGCTCATGACGGATACCTTGGCAATTCCATTATAGGTGAATGGTGTAATCTCGGGGCTGGTACTTCTGTATCCAATCTCAAAAATAACTATTCCACTGTCCGGATGTGGGACTTTAACAAC
>JBDUAU010000549.1:0-21490 GCA_040004485.1 Saprospiraceae bacterium | reverse complement strand
TGTTTCTTTCGGTTGCGATACGGTAAATTCCTCCTCTATCCTGATTACTGTAAATTTGCGGCCTCATAAAAGAATATGACTCCAATTAAGACAGATATATTGATTATAGGTGCAGGACCTATTGGCCTGTTTACTGTATTTGAAGCCGGCCTGCTAAAGATGAGGTGCCACCTTATGGATGTCTTGCCTCATGTAGGTGGACAGCTGACAGAGATCTATCCGAAGAAGCCTATTTATGATATTCCAGGGTGTCCGATGATTATGGCTATTGATCTTGTGAATAATCTAAAGAAGCAAATTGAGCCTTTCAGACCTACGTTTACTTTAGGTGAAAGGGCAGATCGGATTGAGCAAAAAATTGATGGATCCTTTATGATCACAGGACATTCAGGTACAATCATTGAAGCCAAAGTAATTGTCATCGCAGGCGGACTGGGATGTTTTGAACCCAGGAAACCACCTATACCTGACATTGAAAAATTCGAAGGAAAAGGGGTAGATTATTTTGTAAAACAACCTGAGGATTACAACGGACAAAGAATAGTGATTGCAGGAGGAGGAGATTCAGCATTGGATTGGACGATCGAACTAGCAGATATCGCTCAATCAGTCACATTGATACATCGAAGAACAAGTTTCAGAGGAGCTCCTGATTCAGTTGATAAAGTGTTGAAATTAGTAAAGGATAATAAAGTAAATCTGATCACGAATGCAGAAGTCGTTGAATTGGAAGGAAAAATTAAACTCGAAGCGACAATTGTAGAATATAATGCTGAAAGGTTGCGGGTAGAAGCGGATTGTTTTTTACCACTTTTTGGTCTCACACCTAAATTGGGCCCAATAGCAGATTGGGGATTAGCCGTTGATAAGACAGCTATAAATGTTAATCCGTTAGACTACAGCACGAATATAAAAGGTATATATGCTGTAGGGGATATCAATACATACCCCGGAAAATTAAAGCTGATTCTTTGTGGATTTCATGAAGCAACCCTGATGTGTCAGTCCGCATTTCATCATATTCATCCCGAGCAGAAATTATCCTTTAAGTATACCACTGTGACGGGTATTGAAGGGTTTGAGAGCAATAATATTAAGGATACGCCCTTAGTATAAATGAAAAAGTTGTCCATAATTTCAAACTACGGACAACTTTTTCATTTAACCAAAAGGGTTTATCCGCCTGTCTCCTGACGTAGTTGTTTTATTTGACTATCCCAAAGTTTTTTGAGATCGTCGACCTCTTTTTCTGCTGCGAAGTCAGTTATTTCAAGTACAGTTTCCTCTGTGACAGGGGAAAGGTACATTCTGAATTCAAGGTATTCATGTCGGGGGGCGCCTTCCCATTTAAAACGGATACGTTCCTCTTCAATGTCGTCAACGACCTCGGCATTCTCCTCATTTCCGTCCCAGGTAAAGGTGTAAACATCAGAGTTAATGTCAACGCCATCACAGAACCACCTGACAAGACATGCAGGTGTGGTCAAAAACTTATAAAGTATGGCTGGGGAGGCTTTAAATATATATTCCAGATCTACGGGTATTCGCTTCATAATTGATTCCTGATATAAAGGGCAAGTGCATCGCCTCTTCTTATGCTGAAGGGCGTAAATAAAACAGAATTCCTGAATATAACAAACAATTGAACTTTTTTTCCGCTCAGGACATTAATTCTTTTTTACAGTCTCACCCGCCTTTATGGCTCTGGTATTATGGTATAATCCGGGATGCAGGGGTTAAAAGAGGAGATTAAAAAAATAAATTAATATTACGGTTAGGTTGGAAAAACGTACTTTTGCGCCTCTTTTGATAGCAACAGGACAAAGGGGAACGTTTTTTGTCAGCTATTTTTGTCCAAAACTTATATAACGTAAACTTTGCCATGAGGCAGCTTAAAATAACCAAATCCATTACCAACAGGGAAAGTCAATCCCTGGAAAAATATCTACAGGAGATCGGCAAAGTTGATCTCCTTACCCCTGAAAAGGAGGTAGATCTGGCAAAAAAAATCAAACAGGGTGACCAGATTGCCCTGGAAACACTGACTAAGGCCAACCTCAGGTTTGTGGTCTCTGTAGCAAAGCAATACCAAAATCAGGGCCTTTCACTAAGTGACCTGATCAATGAAGGTAACCTTGGTCTTATTAAAGCTGCTCAGCGTTTTGACGAAACCAGAGGATTTAAATTTATCTCTTATGCCGTTTGGTGGATCAGACAGTCTATTCTCCAGGCTTTGGCAGAACAATCACGTATTGTACGTCTTCCGCTGAATAAGGTCGGATCACTGAATAAGATCAACAGGGCTTTTTCTCAGCTTGAACAGGAATTTGAACGCGAACCTTCCTCAGAAGAGTTGGCAACAATTCTTGAAATCTCTGCTGACGAGGTCGAAACAACACTTGGTGTTGCCGCTAGACACGTGTCCATGGATGCACCTTTCGTAGACGGAGAAGACAATTCTTTGCTGGATGTCCTTGAAAACCCAAATACACCTGGTACCGACTCAGGTCTGGAATATCTGGAATCTCTTCGCAGAGAAATAGACAGGTCTTTAGGTACTTTGACTGATCGCCAGGCTGATGTCATCAAACTATATTTTGGGATTGGTGTAGAACATCCATTGTCTCTCGAAGACATCGGCGATCGTTTCGGCCTTACACGCGAACGTGTGCGTCAGATCAAAGACAAGGCTATCAATAAACTAAGATCTGCCAGCAGGAGTAAATTGCTAAAACATTACTTAGGAGCATAATTTTTTTTATCATCGATTTGTGCTTTAAGTCAAATTAAATAAGAAGAAGGCCATTCCGGATCAATCCTGAATGGCCTTCTTCTTATTTAATTCGATTGTAAAGTAAAATGGATAAACATCTCCACATTTAACCGTTTGATCGTTTTAATGTTTCTCTTCTATTTTGTTGAGATATTGAAGATTGTCGATATTAAGGACTTTGGCAAGTTTGCCGACCTTCTTGAGATCGATATCCCCAAGGAAGCTAAGCATTGCAAAGTTTTTATCTCCTCCGACTATCATCAGAAGTTCCTGCACCATATCACCGCTTGATTTTACCAGGAATTGTACATTTTCTCCGTTGTCCCTCGCAGTCAATAGTACCTCATATTCCTTTGTATTAATGGTCTTCAAAGCTTCCTGGTAGAATTGTAATGCATTTACCTCTGTATGCAGGACCCTGAGGCCTTTGATGCTGCGTATGACTTCCTGTACGTCCGGCTCCATGTCCTTAATCTCAATTTTAGAAACCATGTTGAACATTTTCGGGCTGATATACACTGCGCTGAATCGGGTATCGTCGATATACTTATTAAAGTATTTAGTGATCGCATCTTCTTGTGCGAAAGAAGAAAGCGTGGTCGTAAGGATGACGAAAAAAGAAAGAATAATAGATTTCATGATAGAATGAATTGGATTAAAGTGATTTAATTTTATTATTTGAACATATCGGCATATTCGCCGGCTTTCTGTATGTTGATAAGTGCTTCGCTTTGTGATTTGTTAAGTTTGGAAGAGACGAAGGCAAGTGCTTCACGAACTTCCTGGTATGCTTTGTACGGATCATCGAATGTTTCAGCCATTTGGGCTGATTGCGCGGTTTGCTGACTATACTTCCACACACCCAGGCCGGATGTCACAAAAAGCAGCGTAGAGGCAGCGATAGCAAGCAATCTATATATGGGGCGTACAGTAGCTCTTGATGCATTTAGCGTCCGTTTGAGATTATTGGCATTAATATCATCGATGGTAAGAGAACTTTTTTGTCTGCGTGCTTCAGCGAGCATGGCGAAATAAGCAGCATCAGAGTTCTGTGCGGATGCCATATCATTCATGAGCTCTGCTTCCTCATGGGTTGAAGTTTCTGCATTCCAGTATTTCTCAAGAAGTTTATTGTCCATTTTTTTAGGCTTGATAAAGTCCAAACGTGTTGATTTTACTTAACATCCGTTGTATGTGTTTTCTGGACCTGAACAGGCTGACCTTGACATCGTCAAGATTGAATCCTGTCATTGTACAGATTTCTTCATACGTCATCTGCTCTATTTCGCGCAGATGGAATACAGTTCGTTGCTTTTCTGGTAACTGATCCAGACATGCATTAAGTTGTGTCATGAGATCGGCTGTTTCCATTAGTTTATCAGGTATTGGAGCCTGATCACTTACGGAATAAGCTTCATCTATGTTTACCTGGTTGTCTTTGACCTTTCTCAGGATATCCAGTGCCCTGTTTCGGGTCAGAACCATCATCCATGCCTCCAGGTTCTCAATACCATCTACTTCCTGGCGCTTTTGCCAGAGTTTGTACATGACATCCTGTACGACGTCTTCGGCTGACTCGCCATCTTTTACAAAGCGCAGGGCATACCGGTACAGTTTGTCCTTCATCTTGTGAAATATGGCTTCGTATTGCTCAGCATTCATTTCGCTTATATTGACGGTGTAAAAGTGGAATTGTTACAAAGCTTGTTAATATTTGATGGAAACAAGCACGAACTCGTTGCAATGTCAAAACCGGATTGGGTAGCATGTGCTTCGTTTTCAGATAGCGCTCTGGACTGATTTACGAATATTTCCAAGATCAATCTGAATACTATTCAAATTACTTGTCAATGAGGTGAGGTCAGTAGCTTCCTGCTGAATGAGGGCATCAAATTTTATAAACTGGCTATCCATCTTTGATTTTATACTATCGATGTAAGCATAAAGTTCTCTGGTAAGTTCTTCTTGCAGACGTTTCCTGCCTTTATCCATTTCAGATTTGTATTGTCTTACCACCTTGCTACGTTGAAGACCTAATGTGATACCAGCCAGTAAAAATCCTACGGTTGTCAATACGCCACCCGTAACATCGAATACCATCCCGTGCGTAACGGCAGCAAGAATAATTCCGACTACAGCAATACCGCTTCCTGCTGCGACATTAGTTCCTACTCTCGAATCTGTGTTGACGAATCCTGACGCCGTAAAATTTTCAGTACGGTTTAAAAATTGACCAAAAGCCTCTCTTAGCTCTCTTAATATATTCTGTCGCCGTTGTCCTATTTCGGAAAAAATTTCATGATCATTGGCCAGGATTGTTTTGCTGTTGCGCATCTGAAGATCGATGGTATGCCCCATGAGTTGGATGCTTTCTGCAAGATCAAGTACCCTGTCATTAATTTTCTCCTGCATACCTGAGCCAAAATCGTTTTGAAGTCGTTTCGTAAAATCTTCAAGCCATGATTTCAAGGATTGTGATTTTGAAAATATGGAGCCTATCGAGCGTTTGAGAACAGGAAAAAAGGAAAGTGAATCATTTAATTCATCTGCATATTTAATTGAAACGCGGTCATAGGCCGCCATCAGGTTTTCAACAAGGATATCAGATTGTTTATTAGATCGGATAGAATGGTCTTCAAGGGCCTTATTGATTTCCTTCCTGAATTGGAGATCTGCATCTAATTGTTGTTGTCTCAGTTGAAGACCACTTTGCAGTTTAGTGAGAATATTAAGTGTTGTTTCGGAGATACTGATTAGTTTTTGTTGTTGGGCCCTTCCTCCAGTCACCTGGTCAAGTATAAAGGTTCGTAAAGGCTCAAACCCACTTTGCTGTTGAAGCCCTTGCAATTCCTCTTTTGCTGAGACTGCAAAAATAATTGGATTTTTTATTCCTTTTTTTTGCGCATATTCCTTTACGCCATCCATGTTAATCTTTAGGTCAGGTTCATCCATCAGATCTTTTTGTTGCAGCACGAACACAATCTTTTTATGCCACTCTTCGTGCATAAAGTTGAAAAAGTCCCAGGCAGATTGCCGGTATGGATTTTTGGATTCAAATACGAAGATGATAAGATCTGATCCCGGAATAAATCTTTCAGTTATTTCCTGGTGATGGGTGATTATCGTGTTTGTTCCCGGCGTATCAACTATGGCAATATCCTTAAGTATTGGATTTGGTTTGAATACTCTTTTGAGAAAGGGGCTTATTTCTTCTATTTTATATGTTTCGCCATATATGATCTGCTGGATAGTATCCGTCATCGGTGATGGGGCCACTGCGCACAGATCAGGATCTTCAAGAAGCGCATTGATGAAAGAACTTTTTCCGGCTTTTACTTCTCCGACGATGACAAACATATAGGGTTCTTCGATCCTGTCACGCAGATCAGCGATTATTCTGCCTGATTCTGTATGCGAAATCCGTTGGGTAAATTGCTGAAGGCGCTGAAGCACTCCTTTCAATTCACTTTTCTGCTCTTGTAATTTTTGATCGATTACTCTAACCATGATTATTTATAAAGTTCGTACGCATATTGCTTCAGGTAGTCAAATGTTCCTGGGCCCAGATGACAAAGTACATCCAAGATACTTAGGTTTGGAAGATGTGAATTTGAAAATCTGTGAACCTGTTCATACGTGGGTAGAGAATCAATTGAAAGTGATGTTCGACCGGCAGGAACACCTTTTCTCAAATCCAGAACATTCACCGGTAAACTAACTTCGTAAAAATGTGTTTGTACAATTTTCCATTCACCCGGAAAAAGTGAAATAATTAGCTCAATAAATTGAATGTTGAGTTCCCAGAGGAATTGATGTTTATTTTTGTAAATAGCATCAATATCACTTTCAATTTCGTTAAAAAAAGCAGTTTTGCCATAGGCGGTTTGTAAAGCGTGCATATGGACACGAGACCAGGGTTCATCATAGGATATTTTCACATCGGTGATGGGCAATTCCTGGTTTTTCCCTTTTTGAAGTGGAATTGAAAGCATGAGAGCTTTTTGAGGGCCAAGGATAGCAGTCTTATTTCTCCAGGTTCGTTTTTGATAATGTTCGTGTTTTTCAAGAATGAGCGTTCCGTGATGTAACCAATGAGCAAAATATTCGACCGATGGTAAATATTGTAGACCGGCAACACAGCTATTCATTTCCATCATTTGTCTTGCAAATGTAATCCTCATGGCGGAAGATATCAGCTGGAGAAAATATACAGGGAGGTTCAGGACGTTTCCCAAACTGATCGAAGAGACATCTGACGATGAAGTCAAGATGATTGTATGCATACCTGCGTCTGCCGAACCTGATGTTATATCTACACTGGAATCGCTCTATCATTCATATAATTCGGATATCAGAACAGAAATCATTGTTCTTTTTAACAAGAATTCCCTGATGACTGAAGATGAGATTGATCAGCATCAGACATCATGGTTGCATTGCGAAAAGTGGGTTTCACAACATGGTAAAGACGGTTTGCGAATCCTACTTGTTAATGTTGATGAATTGCCTGATCCAAAAGGTGGTGTGGGCTGGGCCAGAAAAATGGCAATGGATGAAGCTGCACGAAGATTGGAACCAGATGGAATCATCGTCTGTCTCGATGCGGATTGTACAGTTGCAGAGAATTACCTGAACGCAATTGAGCAGCATTTTCATGAATTTAAAACGCATGATGCGGTTTCGATTTTTTATGAGCATAAGACCGATCATCTGGACAAGGCAAATAGAGATGCAATAATAGTATATGAATTGCATTTACGCTATCTGATCAATGCACAACAATGGTGTGGCCATCCTTTTGCGCATCCCACAGTAGGATCTGCCATGGCGGTAAGACGTAAATCTTATCTTGATCAGGGCGGCATGAACACACGCAGAGCTGGAGAAGATTTTTATTTTCTACAAAAATTTATTGAAATCGGAACACATGGAGAACTAAGAAATACAACTGTTTATCCTTCTGCGCGTATATCATCAAGAGTTCCGTTTGGCACAGGACGTGCTATGCAGCAGGTTCTCACTGATGGGGAAAAGTGGTTAACTACTGATTTTCAAATTTTCCATCATTTAAAACCAATGTTCCAATCCCTCGATAAATTGCGTGATATCAGCATGCGTGAAGAGCAGGCAGAAAATTATCAAATTCTTCAAACTGAATTGAATATCTCATCTGATCTAATTGTGTATCTTCAACAAATTGAATTCTTAAAGGAATGCCGATCGATTGCAGTTCACACAGCAAGTTTTTCTACTTTCAGACGAAGATTTTTTAGATATTTCAATTCATTTCGCATGATCAAATACATGCATTACATGAGTGATCACCATTATCCTGATGTCCCTGTCCTGGATGCTGTAGAGAAACTTGCCAGAGAAATGAAATTGAATAAGCCATCATATCTGGATGAAGATCTTTACCTGCAACTCTTCAGACAACATGACCGCAAAAAGGGATAAGAATCGAAAGTTTTTAATTTCCCTCTAGCGTTGATCTTACTACCTGAAAATTTCTGTTTGCGCAAAATGGAAAGAAGCTTCAATTATTGCATTTTCGTCGGAATCAGAACCGTGGATGGCATTTTCGCCTATGTTCTTGGCAAACAAAGCCCTGATAGTTCCGGGAGCTGCTTTTGAAGGATCCGTAGCCCCAATAAGTAGTCTGAAATCTTCGACCGCATTGTCCTTTTTTAGGACAGCCGCCACAATAGGACCTGAGGACATAAAGTCCACCAATTCGCCAAAAAAGCCTCTTTCTCTGTGAATCTCATAGAATTCACCAGCTTTTTCAGGGGATAGCTTGGTGTATTTCAAAGCTATTATTTCAAAGCCGGCTTTATTGATCTGGGCGAGAATAGCTCCTATGTGGCCTGCTGCTACTGCATCAGGCTTAATCATGGTAAAGGTGATATTTCCTGTCATGGCTGTTAAATAAGGTATTGTTTTTACTCTAAATGGGGCGCAAATCTAACACATTTGTAAGTATGTAAATAAAGTTAGACCTTTGCGCCCTGCAAAAAACAGGCAGCCTGGTATGGATTCATTGCGTCAATTGATTCGTCAGCCTTCTCATGTGGTGATTGTCACCCATAAGAATCCTGATGGCGATGCGCTGGGTTCCACATTAGCTCTGGCAGCCGTTCTCAACAAATTGCTCCACAACGTCAAAGTTGTTTTGCCGAATGATTTTCCTCCTGTTTTCAATTTCCTTCCTGGAATTGAAAAAGTAATAATAGGAGAAATGAACCCGGAAGAGGCCGTAGCGGCATTCGAAAAGGCTGATCTAATTTTTTGCCTTGACTTCAATTCTCTTGACCGCATCGACAGGTTTGGGCTGGATGTAATGGCTTCAAGAGCTATTAAAGTACTTATCGATCATCACATCGATCCTGAACCCTTTGCTGACTTTAGTATTTCAAAAACTGAGGCAAGTTCAACTGCAGAACTGATATATGATTTCCTGCTCGATATGGGTCTGGATAAATATATAGATGTGCCTGTAGCGGAGGCCCTTTACACCGGCATCCTGATGGATACGGGTTCATTCCGATATGGTACAAATCCAAGGGTATTTGAAATATCTGCTGAGTTGAAGCGAATAGGAATGGATGATTATATGCTTCAGATCCGGCTGTTCAACAGTATGACAGAGAAGCAGCTTAAGCTGCTCGGACACTGTCTTGCCAATCGTATGGAATTAATGTCTGAACACCAGGCCGGTATTATATGGTTGGATAAGGATGATTATAAGAAATGGTCCATCGGTCGCGGAGATACGGAGGGGATTGTCAATTATATACTCATGGTGAGAAATATGAAGCTGGCTGTCTTTATCACTGAGCAACAAAATGTGACTAAGCTTTCTTTCCGTTCGAAAGGGAATATTAATGTCCAGGAAATTTGTCACAATTATTTTAATGGCGGCGGACACAGGAATGCGTCCGGGGGACAAATCAAAGCTTCAATAGAAGAGACCCTGGCCAAAGTAAAAGAGATTATACCACTAACAATGAATGCATATCAATTACAACATGAACAATAACCTATTCTTTTCTCTGCTCTGCGTCCTCCTCGTTGCAGGATGCTCTTCCGAAGGTAAACGTATGAAAACTCCGACGGGATATGAATACCAGATTGTCCGAAAGGGTTCTTCAACCGAACCAATACCGGTCAACAGCTATGTATTTTTCAGCATGTCACTGACTGAAAAAGATTCCGTACTGCAATCATCTGCAAAAACGGGGAAACCTTCTGTGCTTAAAATCACAGGAGACACGAAAAATTTTGGACAACTAAAACCTTTGGTTGATCTGATGGCCACACTTCATAAAGGGGATAGTCTTCAGTTTTATTTTCCAATCGATTCATTCGAACGCAAACCCCCAGGATTCGAGAAATTCACTGAGCCTCTTGTGTATCACGTAGGCGTATTGAATATCATGAATGAAACTGAGTTTCAGGCTCATTCTGATTCGATTACAAAAGAACAGGATAAGGTTAAGCAGGTCGTGAGAGATCGAATGCCTGAAATTGAAGCTAAAACAGCTGCAACATATGCTGCTTTCAAAAAAGGTGAATTGAAAGACAAGCTTAAATCAACTGCTTCAGGCCTTAGATACATCATCGAGGAGCCAGGAGACGATGGCACAAAACCTGAAAAAGGAGCTCAGGTTTCCGTTCATTATTATGGAATGCTTGATGCTGATGGTAAAATGTTTGATTCCTCTTTCAAAGCAGGACAACCATACCAGTTTCCTGTAGGTGTCGGTCAGGTGATTCCGGGATGGGACGAAGGTATTATGCTTTTAAATAAAGGAGCTAAAGCAACTTTATTCATTCCTGCAGCATTAGGTTACGGCGCTGCGGGTTCACCTCCGGTGATCCCTGCAAATGCAGACCTGATTTTCTATGTTGAATTAGAGCGATAATAAATTTATTAGAGATATAATCAATTTTTGATGGTACGGACAGGTCGCGACCTGTCCGTACCATCAAAAATTGATTATATCTCTAATAAATTTATTATCGCTCTAATTCAACATAGAAAATCAGGTCTGCATTTGCAGGGATCACCGGAGGTGAACCCGCAGCGCCGTAACCTAATGCTGCAGGAATGAATAAAGTTGCTTTAGCTCCTTTATTTAAAAGCATAATACCTTCGTCCCATCCCGGAATCACCTGACCGACACCTACAGGAAACTGGTATGGTTGTCCTGCTTTGAAAGAGGAATCAAACATTTTACCATCAGCATCAAGCATTCCATAATAATGAACGGAAACCTGAGCTCCTTTTTCAGGTTTTGTGCCATCGTCTCCTGGCTCCTCGATGATGTATCTAAGGCCTGAAGCAGTTGATTTAAGCTTGTCTTTCAATTCACCTTTTTTGAAAGCAGCATATGTTGCAGCTGTTTTAGCTTCAATTTCAGGCATTCGATCTCTCACGACCTGCTTAACCTTATCCTGTTCTTTTGTAATCGAATCAGAATGAGCCTGAAACTCAGTTTCATTCATGATATTCAATACGCCTACGTGATACACAAGAGGCTCAGTGAATTTCTCGAATCCTGGGGGTTTGCGTTCGAATGAATCGATTGGAAAATAAAACTGAAGACTATCCCCTTTATGAAGTGTGGCCATCAGATCAACCAAAGGTTTTAGTTGTCCAAAATTTTTCGTGTCTCCTGTGATTTTAAGCACAGAAGGTTTCCCCGTTTTTGCAGATGATTGCAGTACGGAATCTTTTTCAGTCAGTGACATGCTGAAAAATACATAGCTGTTGACCGGTATTGGTTCGGTTGAAGAACCCTTTCGGACAATCTGGTATTCATATCCCGTCGGAGTTTTCATACGTTTACCTTCGGAAGAGCATCCTGCAACGAGGAGGACGCAGAGCAGAGAAAAGAATAGGTTATTGTTCATGTTGTAATTGATATGCATTCATTGTTAGTGGTATAATCTCTTTTACTTTGGCCAGGGTCTCTTCTATTGAAGCTTTGATTTGTCCCCCGGACGCATTCCTGTGTCCGCCGCCATTAAAATAATTGTGACAAATTTCCTGGACATTAATATTCCCTTTCGAACGGAAAGAAAGCTTAGTCACATTTTGTTGCTCAGTGATAAAGACAGCCAGCTTCATATTTCTCACCATGAGTATATAATTGACAATCCCCTCCGTATCTCCGCGACCGATGGACCATTTCTTATAATCATCCTTATCCAACCATATAATACCGGCCTGGTGTTCAGACATTAATTCCATACGATTGGCAAGACAGTGTCCGAGCAGCTTAAGCTGCTTCTCTGTCATACTGTTGAACAGCCGGATCTGAAGCATATAATCATCCATTCCTATTCGCTTCAACTCAGCAGATATTTCAAATACCCTTGGATTTGTACCATATCGGAATGAACCCGTATCCATCAGGATGCCGGTGTAAAGGGCCTCCGCTACAGGCACATCTATATATTTATCCAGACCCATATCGAGCAGGAAATCATATATCAGTTCTGCAGTTGAACTTGCCTCAGTTTTTGAAATACTAAAGTCAGCAAAGGGTTCAGGATCGATGTGATGATCGATAAGTACTTTAATAGCTCTTGAAGCCATTACATCCAGCCCAAACCTGTCGATGCGGTCAAGAGAATTGAAGTCAAGGCAAAAAATTAGATCAGCCTTTTCGAATGCCGCTACGGCCTCTTCCGGGTTCATTTCTCCTATTATTACTTTTTCAATTCCAGGAAGGAAATTGAAAACAGGAGGAAAATCATTCGGCAAAACAACTTTGACGTTGTGGAGCAATTTGTTGAGAACGGCTGCCAGAGCTAATGTGGAACCCAGCGCATCGCCATCAGGATTCTTATGGGTGACAATCACCACATGAGAAGGCTGACGAATCAATTGACGCAATGAATCCATACCAGGCTGCCTGTTTTTTGCAGGGCGCAAAGGTCTAACTTTATTTACATACTTACAAATGTGTTAGATTTGCGCCCCATTTAGAGTAAAAACAATACCTTATTTAACAGCCATGACAGGAAATATCACCTTTACCATGATTAAGCCTGATGCAGTAGCAGCAGGCCACATAGGAGCTATTCTCGCCCAGATCAATAAAGCCGGCTTTGAAATAATAGCTTTGAAATACACCAAGCTATCCCCTGAAAAAGCTGGTGAATTCTATGAGATTCACAGAGAAAGAGGCTTTTTTGGCGAATTGGTGGACTTTATGTCCTCAGGTCCTATTGTGGCGGCTGTCCTAAAAAAGGACAATGCGGTCGAAGATTTCAGACTACTTATTGGGGCTACGGATCCTTCAAAAGCAGCTCCCGGAACTATCAGGGCTTTGTTTGCCAAGAACATAGGCGAAAATGCCATCCACGGTTCTGATTCCGACGAAAATGCAATAATTGAAGCTTCTTTCCATTTTGCGCAAACAGAAATTTTCAGGTAGTAAGATCAACGCTAGAGGGAAATTAAAAACTTTCGATTCTTATCCCTTTTTGCGGTCATGTTGTCTGAAGAGTTGCAGGTAAAGATCTTCATCCAGATATGATGGCTTATTCAATTTCATTTCTCTGGCAAGTTTCTCTACAGCATCCAGGACAGGGACATCAGGATAATGGTGATCACTCATGTAATGCATGTATTTGATCATGCGAAATGAATTGAAATATCTAAAAAATCTTCGTCTGAAAGTAGAAAAACTTGCTGTGTGAACTGCAATCGATCGGCATTCCTTTAAGAATTCAATTTGTTGAAGATACACAATTAGATCAGATGAGATATTCAATTCAGTTTGAAGAATTTGATAATTTTCTGCCTGCTCTTCACGCATGCTGATATCACGCAATTTATCGAGGGATTGGAACATTGGTTTTAAATGATGGAAAATTTGAAAATCAGTAGTTAACCACTTTTCCCCATCAGTGAGAACCTGCTGCATAGCACGTCCTGTGCCAAACGGAACTCTTGATGATATACGCGCAGAAGGATAAACAGTTGTATTTCTTAGTTCTCCATGTGTTCCGATTTCAATAAATTTTTGTAGAAAATAAAAATCTTCTCCAGCTCTGCGTGTGTTCATGCCGCCCTGATCAAGATAAGATTTACGTCTTACCGCCATGGCAGATCCTACTGTGGGATGCGCAAAAGGATGGCCACACCATTGTTGTGCATTGATCAGATAGCGTAAATGCAATTCATATACTATTATTGCATCTCTATTTGCCTTGTCCAGATGATCGGTCTTATGCTCATAAAAAATCGAAACCGCATCATGCGTTTTAAATTCATGAAAATGCTGCTCAATTGCGTTCAGGTAATTCTCTGCAACTGTACAATCCGCATCGAGACAGACGATGATTCCATCTGGTTCCAATCTTCGTGCAGCTTCATCCATTGCCATTTTTCTGGCCCAGCCCACACCACCTTTTGGATCAGGCAATTCATCAACATTAACAAGTAGGATTCGCAAACCGTCTTTACCATGTTGTGAAACCCACTTTTCGCAATGCAACCATGATGTCTGATGCTGATCAATCTCATCTTCAGTCATCAGGGAATTCTTGTTAAAAAGAACAATGATTTCTGTTCTGATATCCGAATTATATGAATGATAGAGCGATTCCAGTGTAGATATAACATCAGGTTCGGCAGACGCAGGTATGCATACAATCATCTTGACTTCATCGTCAGATGTCTCTTCGATCAGTTTGGGAAACGTCCTGAACCTCCCTGTATATTTTCTCCAGCTGATATCTTCCGCCATGAGGATTACATTTGCAAGACAAATGATGGAAATGAATAGCTGTGTTGCCGGTCTACAATATTTACCATCGGTCGAATATTTTGCTCATTGGTTACATCACGGAACGCTCATTCTTGAAAAACACGAACATTATCAAAAACGAACCTGGAGAAATAAGACTGCTATCCTTGGCCCTCAAAAAGCTCTCATGCTTTCAATTCCACTTCAAAAAGGGAAAAACCAGGAATTGCCCATCACCGATGTGAAAATATCCTATGATGAACCCTGGTCTCGTGTCCATATGCACGCTTTACAAACCGCCTATGGCAAAACTGCTTTTTTTAACGAAATTGAAAGTGATATTGATGCTATTTACAAAAATAAACATCAATTCCTCTGGGAACTCAACATTCAATTTATTGAGCTAATTATTTCACTTTTTCCGGGTGAATGGAAAATTGTACAAACACATTTTTACGAAGTTAGTTTACCGGTGAATGTTCTGGATTTGAGAAAAGGTGTTCCTGCCGGTCGAACATCACTTTCAATTGATTCTCTACCCACGTATGAACAGGTTCACAGATTTTCAAATTCACATCTTCCAAACCTAAGTATCTTGGATGTACTTTGTCATCTGGGCCCAGGAACATTTGACTACCTGAAGCAATATGCGTACGAACTTTATAAATAATCATGGTTAGAGTAATCGATCAAAAATTACAAGAGCAGAAAAGTGAATTGAAAGGAGTGCTTCAGCGCCTTCAGCAATTTACCCAACGGATTTCGCATACAGAATCAGGCAGAATAATCGCTGATCTGCGTGACAGGATCGAAGAACCCTATATGTTTGTCATCGTCGGAGAAGTAAAAGCCGGAAAAAGTTCTTTCATCAATGCGCTTCTTGAAGATCCTGATCTGTGCGCAGTGGCCCCATCACCGATGACGGATACTATCCAGCAGATCATATATGGCGAAACATATAAAATAGAAGAAATAAGCCCCTTTCTCAAAAGAGTATTCAAACCAAATCCAATACTTAAGGATATTGCCATAGTTGATACGCCGGGAACAAACACGATAATCACCCATCACCAGGAAATAACTGAAAGATTTATTCCGGGATCAGATCTTATCATCTTCGTATTTGAATCCAAAAATCCATACCGGCAATCTGCCTGGGACTTTTTCAACTTTATGCACGAAGAGTGGCATAAAAAGATTGTGTTCGTGCTGCAACAAAAAGATCTGATGGATGAACCTGACCTAAAGATTAACATGGATGGCGTAAAGGAATATGCGCAAAAAAAAGGAATAAAAAATCCAATTATTTTTGCAGTCTCAGCAAAAGAGGAATTGCAAGGGCTTCAACAGCAAAGTGGGTTTGAGCCTTTACGAACCTTTATACTTGACCAGGTGACTGGAGGAAGGGCCCAACAACAAAAACTAATCAGTATCTCCGAAACAACACTTAATATTCTCACTAAACTGCAAAGTGGTCTTCAACTGAGACAACAACAATTAGATGCAGATCTCCAATTCAGGAAGGAAATCAATAAGGCCCTTGAAGACCATTCTATCCGATCTAATAAACAATCTGATATCCTTGTTGAAAACCTGATGGCGGCCTATGACCGCGTTTCAATTAAATATGCAGATGAATTAAATGATTCACTTTCCTTTTTTCCTGTTCTCAAACGCTCGATAGGCTCCATATTTTCAAAATCACAATCCTTGAAATCATGGCTTGAAGATTTTACGAAACGACTTCAAAACGATTTTGGCTCAGGTATGCAGGAGAAAATTAATGACAGGGTACTTGATCTTGCAGAAAGCATCCAACTCATGGGGCATACCATCGATCTTCAGATGCGCAACAGCAAAACAATCCTGGCCAATGATCATGAAATTTTTTCCGAAATAGGACAACGGCGACAGAATATATTAAGAGAGCTAAGAGAGGCTTTTGGTCAATTTTTAAACCGTACTGAAAATTTTACGGCGTCAGGATTCGTCAACACAGATTCGAGAGTAGGAACTAATGTCGCAGCAGGAAGCGGTATTGCTGTAGTCGGAATTATTCTTGCTGCCGTTACGCACGGGATGGTATTCGATGTTACGGGTGGCGTATTGACAACCGTAGGATTTTTACTGGCTGGTATCACATTAGGTCTTCAACGTAGCAAGGTGGTAAGACAATACAAATCTGAAATGGATAAAGGCAGGAAACGTCTGCAAGAAGAACTTACCAGAGAACTTTATGCTTACATCGATAGTATAAAATCAAAGATGGATAGCCAGTTTATAAAATTTGATGCCCTCATTCAGCAGGAAGCTACTGACCTCACCTCATTGACAAGTAATTTGAATAGTATTCAGATTGATCTTGGAAATATTCGTAAATCAGTCCAGAGCGCTATCTGAAAACGAAGCACATGCTACCCAATCCGGTTTTGACATTGCAACGAGTTCGTGCTTGTTTCCATCAAATATTAACAAGCTTTGTAACAATTCCACTTTTACACCGTCAATATAAGCGAAATGAATGCTGAGCAATACGAAGCCATATTTCACAAGATGAAGGACAAACTGTACCGGTATGCCCTGCGCTTTGTAAAAGATGGCGAGTCAGCCGAAGACGTCGTACAGGATGTCATGTACAAACTCTGGCAAAAGCGCCAGGAAGTAGATGGTATTGAGAACCTGGAGGCATGGATGATGGTTCTGACCCGAAACAGGGCACTGGATATCCTGAGAAAGGTCAAAGACAACCAGGTAAACATAGATGAAGCTTATTCCGTAAGTGATCAGGCTCCAATACCTGATAAACTAATGGAAACAGCCGATCTCATGACACAACTTAATGCATGTCTGGATCAGTTACCAGAAAAGCAACGAACTGTATTCCATCTGCGCGAAATAGAGCAGATGACGTATGAAGAAATCTGTACAATGACAGGATTCAATCTTGACGATGTCAAGGTCAGCCTGTTCAGGTCCAGAAAACACATACAACGGATGTTAAGTAAAATCAACACGTTTGGACTTTATCAAGCCTAAAAAAATGGACAATAAACTTCTTGAGAAATACTGGAATGCAGAAACTTCAACCCATGAGGAAGCAGAGCTCATGAATGATATGGCATCCGCACAGAACTCTGATGCTGCTTATTTCGCCATGCTCGCTGAAGCACGCAGACAAAAAAGTTCTCTTACCATCGATGATATTAATGCCAATAATCTCAAACGGACGCTAAATGCATCAAGAGCTACTGTACGCCCCATATATAGATTGCTTGCTATCGCTGCCTCTACGCTGCTTTTTGTGACATCCGGCCTGGGTGTGTGGAAGTATAGTCAGCAAACCGCGCAATCAGCCCAAATGGCTGAAACATTCGATGATCCGTACAAAGCATACCAGGAAGTTCGTGAAGCACTTGCCTTCGTCTCTTCCAAACTTAACAAATCACAAAGCGAAGCACTTATCAACATACAGAAAGCCGGCGAATATGCCGATATGTTCAAATAATAAAATTAAATCACTTTAATCCAATTCATTCTATCATGAAATCTATTATTCTTTCTTTTTTCGTCATCCTTACGACCACGCTTTCTTCTTTCGCACAAGAAGATGCGATCACTAAATACTTTAATAAGTATATCGACGATACCCGATTCAGCGCAGTGTATATCAGCCCGAAAATGTTCAACATGGTTTCTAAAATTGAGATTAAGGACATGGAGCCGGACGTACAGGAAGTCATACGCAGCATCAAAGGCCTCAGGGTCCTGCATACAGAGGTAAATGCATTACAATTCTACCAGGAAGCTTTGAAGACCATTAATACAAAGGAATATGAGGTACTATTGACTGCGAGGGACAACGGAGAAAATGTACAATTCCTGGTAAAATCAAGCGGTGATATGGTGCAGGAACTTCTGATGATAGTCGGAGGAGATAAAAACTTTGCAATGCTTAGCTTCCTTGGGGATATCGATCTCAAGAAGGTCGGCAAACTTGCCAAAGTCCTTAATATCGACAATCTTCAATATCTCAACAAAATAGAAGAGAAACATTAAAACGATCAAACGGTTAAATGTGGAGATGTTTATCCATTTTACTTTACAATCGAATTAAATAAGAAGAAGGCCATTCAGGATTGATCCGGAATGGCCTTCTTCTTATTTAATTTGACTTAAAGCACAAATCGATGATAAAAAAAATTATGCTCCTAAGTAATGTTTTAGCAATTTACTCCTGCTGGCAGATCTTAGTTTATTGATAGCCTTGTCTTTGATCTGACGCACACGTTCGCGTGTAAGGCCGAAACGATCGCCGATGTCTTCGAGAGACAATGGATGTTCTACACCAATCCCAAAATATAGTTTGATGACATCAGCCTGGCGATCAGTCAAAGTACCTAAAGACCTGTCTATTTCTCTGCGAAGAGATTCCAGATATTCCAGACCTGAGTCGGTACCAGGTGTATTTGGGTTTTCAAGGACATCCAGCAAAGAATTGTCTTCTCCGTCTACGAAAGGTGCATCCATGGACACGTGTCTAGCGGCAACACCAAGTGTTGTTTCGACCTCGTCAGCAGAGATTTCAAGAATTGTTGCCAACTCTTCTGAGGAAGGTTCGCGTTCAAATTCCTGTTCAAGCTGAGAAAAAGCCCTGTTGATCTTATTCAGTGATCCGACCTTATTCAGCGGAAGACGTACAATACGTGATTGTTCTGCCAAAGCCTGGAGAATAGACTGTCTGATCCACCAAACGGCATAAGAGATAAATTTAAATCCTCTGGTTTCGTCAAAACGCTGAGCAGCTTTAATAAGACCAAGGTTACCTTCATTGATCAGGTCACTTAGTGAAAGGCCCTGATTTTGGTATTGCTTTGCTACAGAGACCACAAACCTGAGGTTGGCCTTAGTCAGTGTTTCCAGGGCAATCTGGTCACCCTGTTTGATTTTTTTTGCCAGATCTACCTCCTTTTCAGGGGTAAGGAGATCAACTTTGCCGATCTCCTGTAGATATTTTTCCAGGGATTGACTTTCCCTGTTGGTAATGGATTTGGTTATTTTAAGCTGCCTCATGGCAAAGTTTACGTTATATAAGTTTTGGACAAAAATAGCTGACAAAAAACGTTCCCCTTTGTCCTGTTGCTATCAAAAGAGGCGCAAAAGTACGTTTTTCCAACCTAACCGTAATATTAATTTATTTTTTTAATCTCCTCTTTTAACCCCTGCATCCCGGATTATACCATAATACCAGAGCCATAAAGGCGGGTGAGACTGTAAAAAAGAATTAATGTCCTGAGCGGAAAAAAAGT
Organism: Saprospiraceae bacterium; assembly: GCA_040004485.1. Lineage (GTDB taxonomy): Bacteria > Bacteroidota > Bacteroidia > Chitinophagales > Saprospiraceae > Opimibacter. The sequence continues at coordinate 1,646 of JBDUAU010000549.1, read as the reverse complement.
TCAATTGTTTGTTATATTCAGGAATTCTGTTTTATTTACGCCCTTCAGCATAAGAAGAGGCGATGCACTTGCCCTTTATATCAGGAATCAATTATGAAGCGAATACCCGTAGATCTGGAATATATATTTAAAGCCTCCCCAGCCATACTTTATAAGTTTTTGACCACACCTGCATGTCTTGTCAGGTGGTTCTGTGATGGCGTTGACATTAACTCTGATGTTTACACCTTTACCTGGGACGGAAATGAGGAGAATGCCGAGGTCGTTGACGACATTGAAGAGGAACGTATCCGTTTTAAATGGGAAGGCGCCCCCCGACATGAATACCTTGAATTCAGAATGTACCTTTCCCCTGTCACAGAGGAAACTGTACTTGAAATAACTGACTTCGCAGCAGAAAAAGAGGTCGACGATCTCAAAAAACTTTGGGATAGTCAAATAAAACAACTACGTCAGGAGACAGGCGGATAAACCCTTTTGGTTAAATGAAAAAGTTGTCCGTAGTTTGAAATTATGGACAACTTTTTCATTTATACTAAGGGCGTATCCTTAATATTATTGCTCTCAAACCCTTCAATACCCGTCACAGTGGTATACTTAAAGGATAATTTCTGCTCGGGATGAATATGATGAAATGCGGACTGACACATCAGGGTTGCTTCATGAAATCCACAAAGAATCAGCTTTAATTTTCCGGGGTATGTATTGATATCCCCTACAGCATATATACCTTTTATATTCGTGCTGTAGTCTAACGGATTAACATTTATAGCTGTCTTATCAACGGCTAATCCCCAATCTGCTATTGGGCCCAATTTAGGTGTGAGACCAAAAAGTGGTAAAAAACAATCCGCTTCTACCCGCAACCTTTCAGCATTATATTCTACAATTGTCGCTTCGAGTTTAATTTTTCCTTCCAATTCAACGACTTCTGCATTCGTGATCAGATTTACTTTATTATCCTTTACTAATTTCAACACTTTATCAACTGAATCAGGAGCTCCTCTGAAACTTGTTCTTCGATGTATCAATGTGACTGATTGAGCGATATCTGCTAGTTCGATCGTCCAATCCAATGCTGAATCTCCTCCTCCTGCAATCACTATTCTTTGTCCGTTGTAATCCTCAGGTTGTTTTACAAAATAATCTACCCCTTTTCCTTCGAATTTTTCAATGTCAGGTATAGGTGGTTTCCTGGGTTCAAAACATCCCAGTCCGCCTGCGATGACAATTACTTTGGCTTCAATGATTGTACCTGAATGTCCTGTGATCATAAAGGATCCATCAATTTTTTGCTCAATCCGATCTGCCCTTTCACCTAAAGTAAACGTAGGTCTGAAAGGCTCAATTTGCTTCTTTAGATTATTCACAAGATCAATAGCCATAATCATCGGACACCCTGGAATATCATAAATAGGCTTCTTCGGATAGATCTCTGTCAGCTGTCCACCTACATGAGGCAAGACATCCATAAGGTGGCACCTCATCTTTAGCAGGCCGGCTTCAAATACAGTAAACAGGCCAATAGGTCCTGCACCTATAATCAATATATCTGTCTTAATTGGAGTCATATTCTTTTATGAGGCCGCAAATTTACAGTAATCAGGATAGAGGAGGAATTTACCGTATCGCAACCGAAAGAAACA
>JBDUAU010000672.1:0-1934 GCA_040004485.1 Saprospiraceae bacterium | reverse complement strand
GCAGGGGCCCCGATTTCAGGAGGTCATTACAATCCTGTTGTTAGCCTTGCAGCCTATTTGAGAGGAACGCTTCACCTCAGTGATCTACTGCCATATATTGTCGCCCAAGCACTTGGAGGAACGTTCGCCTCTATGTTGTCGGGATTTCTGATTACATCCATGGGAATTGCTGAACCTACCACCAAAGAATTAGATGTAGTGCCCTCCCTGATTGCTGAATTTCTGGGAACATTTGCTCTCGTTTATGTTTTTTTAAATGTTTCAACTTCTAAAAAAAGCGTAGGCAATGCTTATTTCGGGATTGCCATTGGTTTTACATTTCTGACGAGTATGTATCTCTTTAGCAGTATTTCCGGAGGTGCATTTAATCCTGCTATCGCCTTGGGTATTACCATGGCGGGTCTTGCTTCATGGGCTTCTATCTGGATATATATTGTGGCAAATTTTGTTGCAGGCGCGTTGGCTGCTTTTCTTTTTCAGTATGTCAATGGGCCGGAAGCGTAGCTCTGGTTTGCCCCTAAGTCCCCTTTAGGGGATTTAGGGGCAGAACTAGCCTAGAGCAAAATCATCTTTTCAAACTTTCCCGCCCGAATATAATGTTTTACAAATTTGCTGTCTTCCGGTAGTGAGTGACGGACATTGATGTGATCGATGACATCACCGATCGAAGAAATAGAATGTTCATTGTCCACATATCCCCAACCCATCACACGTCCTTTAGAAATTAATATAAGACTTGATTCTCCGGGTTGACGTCCCTGATCAGCGATGACATAATCTTCATCAAGGTTTTTATGCGTATCAGCTACTGCCTGTCGAACGCGTTGATTATATTCATCAGGATCCTCAAGCCCAAGGCATGCTCCGGCACATTTACCGACCTGGTGATAAAAGCAAGCTCCGGGACCTGTGTCAATATCCGTCTTCTTCATGCAAAGCGCATATTTGTCTGTAAGACCCCGCAAATAATTGGCAGCTGCATATTGATCTGGTAATTCATGAAGGATAGCCGCAGTGCCTGGTGTATCAATTTTATTTTTCTTCCGTACTTTCATCTGGATATACCCACCTTCATCAAAATAATAGTAGATGGCAAAAGGAAAACTCCTGCGTCGTTGTGCGCGATTGATTTCCGGTTGCAATCTTTTTATCTCTGCATTTTCTAAAAGCGATGCGATGAGTTCACTTCCTGTTACTTCATAAGTTATGTCGTGCACACGTTGCTGCATCTTTCCTGATTTGTTAGAGATTTCTGCAAAATGCTGAATAACACGTTTTTTAATGTGAATGCTTTTACCTACATAGATCACTTTGCTATCCTTGTCATGGAAATAATATACACCCGCACCTTCCGGTAGCTGATGTAATTGTTCGAGTGAGATGGCTGTTGGCAATCTTGCTTCTTTAATGCCCATATTGATCAGGTCAGAAACTTCTGCAACACTCTCATGCATGCCGGTCATTCTTTTGAACACCTCAGCGGTGGCCAATGCATCATCTAATGCCCGATGCCTGTTGTCAACATGCAATGCGTAGTGCCTGATCAAGGAATCAAGACTATGTGATTTAAGTTCGGGAAGTAATTTTCTACTTAGTCTTACGGTGCAAAGTTGTTTTCGGGTATAGGCATAACCTAATCTTGAAAATTCTTCCCTGAGGAATCCATAATCAAACCGTGCGTTATGTGCCACAAAAACAGCGCCTTCCGTTCGCAATACGATTTCTTTAGCCACTTCACAGAAAAGGGGAGCATCAGCGACCATCGCATCAGTGATGCCTGTCATGTTGGAAATGTAGGGTGGTATACTACGCTCCGGGTTGATCAGCGTTTGATATTGGTCGATCACTTTATGGCCATCGTGAAGGACAATGGCGATTTCTGTAATTTTGTCGCGCTTGACTAATCCTCCTGTTGTTTCAATATCTACTATGGC
>JBDUAU010000098.1:0-21539 GCA_040004485.1 Saprospiraceae bacterium | reverse complement strand
GGGTGACGAGTGACCGGGTGACGAGTATCGAGTGACGAGTGACGAGACGAACGATGGGTGATGATTGAAGAGGAGTGATGTGAAATTTCGAATAAATAAACTTTAATTCCTTGTTTGCCTGTTTTATAATTACAGGTAAACAAGGATTTTTTTATTTTAATAACAGGTCATATCAAACATTCTTCATCTCTTATCCTACATAATTAACCAAATTCATAACCCCTATAACCCTTATAACCCTTATAACCCTTATAACCCCTATAACCTTATAACCTTATAAACATTCAGTCATGCTTATGAAAGTCCATTAAAGCGATCAGTTCTTTTGCAATCACATCTTTTCTTGTCCAGACTATAAAATGGTTTTCGCCTTCAAAAATGAGTGTACGGACAGTATCCGCCTTCGTCAGTTTTTCTTTTGCATATTCAAGATTCTGAAAGGGAACCAAAACATCCTTTGATCCCTGAATCAGTGAAACAGGTACCTGGATACGGTCCCAATCATCTTCGATCATGATAAGATCACGTCGTAAAGGCATTAATTCTTCATTGCTGACAGTAAGTGCGACAGGAAACAATTCTTTGACAAGAGGCAAATCAATCCATTTACGCCACCTGGAGGGAGACTCCAACTCCGGACTGACTGAACCAGCGATGATAGCCAGTCCTGCCAGGTTCTTTGGGTGTCGCATGGCAGCCTCAACAATGATCGGGCCTCCATAACTGTGTCCTACCAGCCAATATCGCTTATAATGCAGAGCTGTCATCATATCAGCGAGAATATTCGTTTGCCCTGATAAAGAAGATACAGCCTTGCCAAAACCTGAATGACCAAAACCAGGCCTGTCATATACGATCAGATCGGCACGCGATAACAATGTAGTATCAACCATGTACTCAAGGAAAGCATCCAGGGATCCCGGAGATCCGTGTACGAAGATGATGGCGTCCTGATGCTCTTTTCCGTTTGTTGTTTTCAGAAATACAATCTGGTGCTTTCGAAGTATAATCGTATCCATCACACCAGCTACATAATGTCGTTGTAAAAATGTCTGAATCTCGGGGTCATCCTTCCGCATCTTCATTCCATCGAATATCCGGATGCCGATGAGTATGATCAGCGGAATTAAAATAATAATTAACAGGATCCGTCTGACCCACCGCCACACCTTATTAATTTTTTTCCTCACGTCACCTGTTGATTGATGCTTTCAGAAAGGGTTTGTTCTATCCATTGTCTTGACGATTCACACGTATCCTCACCTCCAAGCAATGGACCAAAAACTACACGTCCTGTGATATATTTTGATCGGAACAACCTGAAGAAGTGAGGAAGGAAGGTATGGTTACCAATAAATGCAACAAAAGGGCTGTCGTACATAATAGCAATAGGCTGAACGGGAACATCTGCAAGAAATGCAGCCTGAAAAGAACGCGGACGGAAAGGTAATGTTCCGTTTCCTGCCGAAGTAGTTCCTTCAGGAAAAATAAGAATGGATGTTCCCTCTTCCAAAGCGTTTTGTACGGCCACTACGGTTTCGTTTCTGCTTGATTTGTCTTCCCTGTTTACAAAAATTGTACCGGCCATATTTCCCCCCAGGCCAACCAGGGGCCATTTTAATATTTCTGCCTTCGCCACGACGTTGGCTTCCACTTGAATAAGAATAACAAATGGATCAATATACCCGATATGGTTGGATACATACAGACATGTCCCTTTGTATGGAATTCCTTCCATCTGCATTCGTATGCCCATCATAGCCGGAACATGACTCAACCATCTGCGACGTAAACGTGCCCCTGCTTCCTTTTTAGACATACCAAAAAGGATCATCATGATGAATCCGGCAATATGAATAATAGTGGCAAAGGCGAAATAAAAGAAACGCCAAAAGACCCTGATCCATCCTTGCATAAAACAAAGTAAATGGTTGTGACCGAGACTAAAAACCTGTCGGGAGGAGATTAATTTTTATTGGGAAATTTCGCACGCGCTCAAACAAATTTCTGAAGAGAAAAAATCAACCTTGTTTACCCTTAAAATACCACAATAGCACTAGGGGAAAACACTGACAACTAATACAGAAAACAGGGATAGTAAAGACGGGATAACACTGATTTTTAAGTTATATTATGCTGTATTTCAATACTTTATGAAGTGGTTTATAAATATTTGCAATCCTTTTTTAATCTCTTCCGTTTACATATCAAAGCGAAACAGATAATTTATTCGCTCACAAAAAAGTCAAAAAAAGTCTGTTTCGAGAAAATCAAAAAACTGAAAATATAGAAAGACTCTTTACTTAATTATATCTCATCATTTTTCTAAAATCTCAATTTATTATGACAAACATAGATAATCAAAATCCCGAAAACCAAGGTTTAGGATGGAAAGTAGCCTCTATCATCATGGGCGTGCTACTGATTGCTTCAATTGCATTCGGTGTCATGTTTTACAACAGACACAATGAATCAGCGCACAAAGCTATGGACCTGAGCACGCAGCTCGACAATACAAGGACTCAGCTTCAGGGCGAACTGGCTACACTTAATAATGCCTATACCGGAGAAATCGCTACTAACGATACCCTCTCTGCAGATCTTCAAAGGAAAGTATCAGAGGTAGCCGATTTACAGAACCGTATTGATAAAGCTAAAAAGGAACTTAAATCAAGCATTGCTAATAATAAGGAAATCCAGGCAAGACTTGTCCAGATGGAAGACCTTAAAGTGGCTTTAGAAAAAGACATTGCAACTCTAAGAGATGAAAATGTAGCTCTTGCTTCAAGTAATCATGATCTCAATACAGAATTGACTTCTACAAAAGACGAAGTGGTCAATCTGAATTCGAAAGTAATGTCACTGACATCCGCTAACACCAAGCTGACAAGCAGACTGAAAATATTAGCTCCTGCAGGTTTCAGAGCTGATAACTTCACAGTTACTTCTGCTGACAAAAGAGATAAGCTGACAACAAAAGGCAAAAAAATTGAGGAAATCACTGTGAAGTTTGATCTGAACAATATACCTGAAGAATACCAGGGAAATCGTTCAATCTATCTGGTACTTACCCAATTCAATGGTAATCCGGTAGCAGTCGTTCCTGGTAAAGATGTAAATCTCACATTCGGCGAAGAAGCAGTGAATGTACATGCAGCAGATCTTGAGAATTTAAATCTTAAAGATCGTCAATCCATGACAATGTCTTTTGAGCCTACAGATAATATGACTCCGGGCACATACAACCTGATGGTTTATTCAGACAATGGATATCTTGGAAGCACAGGTTTCATGGTGAGCAAATAAAATAGAAATAAAAAAATATAATGGGAGGCCATATATCCTTATTACCAACCATTATCGTAAGAAGCCGGTTCTCCCAACCGGCTTCTTCATTTTTACCCCCTACCCCTTGAAAAGGGGGACATGAATAAGAGAGGTTTAAATTTGTTCTCTACTCGTTACTCTCTACTCCTTAATCGCTACTCTCTACTTTTTGTCATTCCCTCTGAAGCATCTCAATCATCGCCTCCGGAATATCTGCAATGTCGAGGATCATCAATCCATCAAGTGAATTATTAAAATTCGGATCAACATTGAAGCCAAGGAACCGTGCGTTTAAGCGGATGTATTGCTTCATTAAGATGGGAAACTGAATATGGTCAGGCTGGATTTGATCCAAAACTTCATCAAGATCAAAAGTTGTGTTTTGAAATGCTTCAATTTCCTTACCAGCAATCACTGAGATATCAGGATTGAATGGTGTCTTTGGAGTGAACCACTTTGCAAAAGTGGAATGATAGAAATGTCGTCTAGCATATTCCATCAAAATCTTTCTTGAAAAATCAGAATAAAATCTACTGATGCTGACCGGGCCGATGAGATATTTATATTGAGGGTTTTTCACCATGAAGGCAAGAATTCCTTTCCATAAAAGATAGAGAGGCAGACTCTTCTTTTGATAATCTTCTACAATAAAGGAGCGCCCCAACTCGAGGCAATGAGGCAAATAGGGATGAAAATTCTTGTCAATTTCAAAAAAAGAATTGATATAAAATCCTTCAACTCCGTAATTCGCAAAAATTTTATCTCCACACCCAAAGCGGTATCCACCCACGATCCTTTTCTTCACCTCATCCCAAATGATCAGTTGTTCGTAGTATTCATCAAAGTCATCTATATCGTAAGCCAATCCTGTACTCTCACCCACTTTGCGAAAGGTCATTTCTCTTTGACGGCCCAGTTCTTTTGTTAGAGACGGCTTGTCTTTCAGATAGCAAACAATAAGGATATAGGGATGGGTCCGAAGTATAATGTTGTGCTCCTTCAATGCATCTATTTCTGCACGAAGGAGAATAGGGTCTGAGGGTGGGCCAATATTATCCATATCTGTTACCTGGCAATCAACTTCAGGCGCGATAAAAATAGAATAATTCATGACGTAAAGGTCAAAAGGCTTTTAACTCTTATGTGCATTTCACATGGTAATAAATTGTAATGTTTGTGAAAAGAGAATGAATAGCGGATAATTGGATGATGGATACCAGACTAATTTATCTTCATCATGGAATTGCGTTATTATGAAAACCTATTTTCACACGTTCTCACGCTCTCACACTCCTTGCACTGAGCTACATCCTCCGAACTTGTTCGGGATGAGTCGAAGTGTCAAACGCTCACTCTGAAAGTAAAAAACGATCTATAAATTCCCTCACACAACCTTTACCTCCTTCTCGATTGAGTACAATGTCCACTACACTGATGACCTTGAAATGGGCATCAGACGGACATGCGGACAAACCAACACGTTGAAGCACTTCAATATCATTGACATCATCACCGATATAGGCCACCTCTTCAAGCGATATGGACAATTCTTCTGTCCACCTGTTGAGTACTTCAAGTTTAGATTCTTTGCCGGAGTAAACATATTGTATCCCCAGCATCCGCGCTCTTTCATCGAGAATAGTCTGTGCACGACTATGACTAATGATACCTACATTGATTCCCGCGGACTGCAGAAGAGTGATACCCATACCATCCCGGACATTAAACTTCTTTGCCTGGACACCATTAGCATCGATGTATATACCTCCATCTGTCAATGTACCATCGACATCAAGGATCAGCATTTTGATGCACGCAGCTTTTTCTGACAAGGTCATTTGTTCCATTATATTAAAGCTTGTCTTATGCGCATCACTTTTGAAAGGATATCATATAGCTGATCCAGTTGTAACATCGATGAAGCATCACTTAATGCATTACGCGGATCAGGATGCGTTTCAATAAAAAGTCCATCCGCTCCTGTCGCCGCTGCGACCTTTGCTATGGTTTCAATATATTCAGGATTCCCACCACTGATACCAGAATTTTGATTTGTCACCTGTAGTGAATGTGTACAGTCCATCACAACAGGAACTCCATGTTTTTTTAAACGAGGTATTACAGTAGCATCAACGATCAGATCTTCATACCCAAAACTAAAACCACGTTCACAGATCCACACATTATGATTGCCTGTTGCGATAACTTTCTCAACCGGATATTTCATCGCTTCAGGACTTACAAATTGTCCTTTTTTAATATTGACTATTTTTCCTGACATGCCTGCTGCATGTAACAATGAAGTTTGCCTGCACAAGAAAGCCGGAATCTGAAGCACATCGACATATTCAGCAACCATTGGTACTTCATGACTTTCATGTACATCAGTCAATGTGCGAACATTCAATTCACGACCTATGCCCCTGATGATTTGCAAAGCCTCCTCATCCCCTATTCCGGTAAAGCTATCCTCTCTTGTGCGATTGGCCTTGCGGTAGCTGGCTTTAAAAATATATTCAATTCCCAGGTCATCACACATGGGTTTCACCGTACGTGCGATCAACAATGGCGTAATATCATTTTCAACAACGCAAGGACCAGATATTAAAAAAAGTTTATTCATCTTCTCTGCTCTTTAAACCAAGATAACCGCTATGATGGCGTCTGGCATAATCTGTTTTTGTAAACCCTAATTTTTTCATCAGCATCACGACTATCACATCTCCTAAAACCGTCATGACAGTGGTACTTGTCGTTGGCGTTAGGCCGAGAGGGCATACTTCTTTTGGATATCCTGTGCTAAGGCATACATCGACCTGGCTTCCTAAATCATTTTCAGGATGACCTGTCAGCCCGATTGATTTGATGTCCGGGAAAAGTCTCCGGGCTAATGGAAGAAGTTCTATGATCTCTTTAGTTTTTCCGGAATTAGAAATTAAAAACAGAATATCATTTTGCTGAAGTATACCCAGGTCACCATGCTGAGCTTCAAGAGGATGGAGGAAAACGGAAGGTGTCCCGGTTGAACTGAGCGTCGTGGCGATATTATGACCTATCTGACCGGCTTTACCTAAGCCAGAGACAATAACTTTGCCGCCTTTGACATGTACTTGATTGAATATCAACTCAATAGCGTCCATTATCGAATCTTCGACCGGAATATTTCTGATCCCTTCGATTTCCTTGTTTATGATGTCCCGGATTGTATCCTTCATATAGTCTAAGAAAGTGTAAAACTAACACTTCAGACTTTACAAGCTAGCGTTGGTCAATTCAGGTGAAATAATATTTGAACATCCTTACGATATTCCCTATTTATTCTGACCATAGCGTGTCACTTCATTTTATTGAGATAATGAAAAACTAAAAAAAAAATGGCCGGCCATTTTAGAGGCAGACCATTTAAGATGTCCGTATGTGATCCGAATAGGTTTATAGCGATAACTGGCCAATCTATGGAACTATCAATAATCTAAAATTGAAAAATTCCTTATGGTGTTATTTTTTACTACTCCTTAAAAGTGCTACCAGCAATAAAATAAATACAGCTCCTCCAATTACCCATACGACAGGATTTTGATACCAGTCGCCGTGCTTGTCAAGATCAACTTTAATATCAATTCCTTTGTCCTGTGCGCGGATAACTGTTGATATCATTATCAGTGTACAAACACTTAATAGTTTTGCGACCATCTTATGGCCATTCATTGCATTTTTCATTTCTAATTTGGTTTTATGATTGAATAATACTTGACGTCGTATAGTACATTGTCTACAGAATGTCAGGTTGTTACAATTTTTTAAATGAATAGAAGAATTGTAATGCCCGCACATCAGAAAACGAACATGCTAAGTATGGAAAAGTTTTTCCAATTTAAAAAAGTGAATAAGAATTTGAAAATAAAGGTATAATTAATTGAGATTGTATACCAGGAAGCGGGAATTATATAAGATGAAAAGGCATTAAATCCAAATTAAATCTTCACGCTTTTCCACTTTCCTCTCCTGAATATCGCCACAGCCAGTACAGCCAGAAAAGATTCACTGATCGCGATTCCCCAATATACTCCGACAGGTCCCCAGTTTAAAAGTTTTGAAAGTGCATAGGACAATGGTATCTGCAACATCCAGAATGCAACAAAATTGATCCATGTCGGTGTTACGGTATCCCCTGCTCCATTGAAAGCCTGTCCGATCACCATACCATATGCATAAAAAATATAGCCGAGACATATAATACGCAGACACAACACCCCCTGATGGATCACTTCCGGATCCTGTGAAAATAACGGGACGAATACAGGTGCAAATAACAAGAACAGAATGCAGATCGTAGACAGAAATATCAAATTAAAAAATGCTGTTCGCCATACTGATTTCTCTGCACGGTCAGGTTGTTGCGCTCCGAGATTCTGGCCCACTAATGTTGATGCTGCACCCGCCATACCCCATGCAGGAAGAATGGTAAAAATGATCATCCGGATACCGATCGAATACCCGGCGACAGCCGCTTCACCAAAATAAGAAATGATACGAACGATGAACAGCCAACTGGCCGTAGCAATAGCAAATTGAAGGACACCTGTTGATGCAACTTTAATCAATCTTCTGATGATATCACCGACCCATGTCAAATGTCGTCTCCTGAGATGAATCAAACTCTTACCATTGACAAGATGATATACCTGGTAGCAAACACCAATTCCTCTTCCGGTTGTCGTGGCAATGGCTGCTCCGGCAACACCAAATTCATGAAATGGCCCTAATCCAAAAATAAGTAACGGATCAAGAACAATATTCACTCCATTGGCAAGCCATAATGTCCGCATGGCAATAGATGCATCACCAGCACCGCGAAAAATAGCATTCAACAGAAAAAGAAAAAAGAGTGTACTGCTGCCTGTCAATAGAATTCGTGTGTATCCATTACCTTTTCTGATAAGTTCTTCAGAACCACCCATGAAACGCAGAATATCAGCTGACGTAAAATAAAAAATAACAGCAATGACTAAACACACAATCACACCGATAAAAATCGCCTGGATGGCGGCAACGCTTGCTCCTTCACGATCTTTCTCACCAATCCTTCTTGCCACCATGGCGGTTGTCGCCATCGATAATCCCAATGCTAATGCCACCACCTGTGTAATGACAACCTCAGTAAGTCCAATAGTGGCGGTTGCTTCCTTTCCTAATTTTGAAACAAAGAAAATATCAACAAGAGCAAACAAACCTTCCATCAACATTTCCAACACCATGGGAACAGCCAGCAGGAAAATGGCCTTATCTATGCTCCCTGTAGTAAATTCCTTTTCAGTACCATTAATAGCAGTGCGAAAAAGAATGAAGAAAGCAGAGATTTTCCGGCTCATGGGACCGCAAAAATAACCCGATTAAGGACAAGTCAGCCCACCCATATTTTTATATTTCATTAAAAAAGAAAGCAATCACTACTTAATAATCTGAATGAATCTTATCATTCAATTGGATATCGGAAGTATGTTCAACAACATTTAAAAAGAATAAGATAACCCGGTGGTGACAATGACGGGTAGTGCATCTAAAAACCCATCAGGGGATTTAAGTTTAAATCCCTTCATGACAGGAGCAACTTCAATCACGTACGATAAATTTTGGGAAAAAGGCTTGCTGTATCCTACCTGGAATGTGTTATAGATGGCAAACATTTTTTCATCCTTTTCCATTTTTTCAGTATGGATATGTTCAGGTTCATCCATATGGCTCCCGGATTTAAATAAATATTCAGTACAAGCTGCCCCCATGATGCCTGCACCGGCCCATATCTTCGCCTCATTCTTCAACTTCCATTCAAAATTTACTGCAGGCCATGCGAGCACCCAGGGTTCTTTATTCTGGCCTTCCGATTTTGGATAATAGATAAATGGGGATTTCAAAGAGATACGCATGGATTGATCAGGTTCTGCTATGACGGATTTAATTCTGAAGCCAAATCCCTTAACAAAAGGGGTATATCCATAAATGATACCGGCAGAAAACCGGTCACTGAATCCATATGAATATTGTCCTATCGCCACATATGGGAGCCCTGTGTATACTTCAACCATTGATTTACCTTTTTGAGGCATCAGGTAGTCGTGAACCTTAATTAGGTTTTCCTGACCTGTTACGTCGAATGAAGTCAGGATTATTAAGGTGACTAATGCCAGGTGAAGAATTCTAATTTTCAAAGTTGCTTTTGTAAAATACGTTTTCATGATTCCGATTTTTGATTCAAATGTATCGGCGGCATTATCCCTATGCCAAGGACGCATGTTGCATTTACTAGCAATATTTTTGCAGGCTCATTGAACTATAAGCATACATGTTTCATTTTAAGATATAAATAGCCTCTAAGTATGTGGATATCAATGGTTTGGATGTTTCCTTTCGTATGTAATAGTCCATGACCTTTTAATGTAAAGAATGCTTGTTTGAAGCTGATTTCAGGCCCGAAACAGTGTGGCACACTTAGGTGTGCCACACCTAAGTGTGCCACACTGTTCTAACGCATTGATTTTGAGGAGCTCCAGATAGTTATGCACATACCATGGTGGAAACCAAAAAAATGGTAGTTCCTCAGGTCTCAGCTCACAACTATAGATGGTGTTCTGGTCATGAACGAAGGATGGCTTACCTTTGTTAGAAAGCGAACCTTTACCCACTAGACGATGCTCAGACACCTGGTTGACAAATCAATGTCTTAGCGCAGTATTCAGAGGGAATGAATATTATTGGAAAATACTTATGGCAATATATATCACAGACGATTGTATCAATTGTGGCGCTTGCGAACCCGAATGTCCGAATAATGCCATCTATGAAGGTGGCATTCAATGGGCGATGAAGGATGGCACCACATTGACAGGACCTTATACTCTCGAAGATGGAACGGTAGTAGATTCTAAGGACCTTCTTGAGCCGGTATCCGCAGATTATTATTACATCGTCCCGGACAAATGCACAGAATGCAAAGGCTTCCATGATGAACCCCAATGTGCCGCTGTTTGTCCCGTTGATTGCTGTCTGCCGGATCCAGATCGTCCGGAATCAGATGATATTTTACTTGGCCGAAAGGCTAGACTTCACCTGTGATTTGGTGATGGAGTGATTGTTTACTGCGCGATACAAATCGAAATAAAGTACGTGATTGAATAATGCAAGTCGAAGCACAATATTCATTACCCACGATCAATGCCAGCTAAACGTCCCGGACTCGTCACCTATTGCAATCATCCATGCTGTTAGTTCTCTCCCTTCGGGATCAAGATTGTATTGTATAAAATCTCCACCTGTAGCCAACAGAATTCGCTTATACAAGCTGCGATTTTTATCCCATCGATAGCAGTATAAGTTAACAATACCGATATCTGCTCCCACATGTTCAATCTCAGAAAACTTATTTTCATCCACTTCATCAATCAATCCAATCTGGTTTTGCAGGTCATGAATGCTGATACTGTAAACTATTGAATCTGCCTTCGCGAGATTAGACAATAAATCCGTTTTCGAAATATAGCCCGTCGAATCAGGTTCAACCAGATCTTCCGGAAGATTGTAATAATTAAATTTTCCCTTGCTGTCAATGTACCATCCAACATGATAGAAACCCCATGCATAATTCTTCGCTTCATACTGGAAGTAAACAGGGTCTTTGACCGGATTTGCCTCTCCACAGTCTTTATCACAAGAGGTTAAAACCAGTCCTGCAAAAAGACTAAAGATGAGTGTATAAAAATTCAGATATTTCATCTATGTATAATTTAGATTCAGTGATTTATTTCGCTACTCGTTATTCGTTATTCGTTATTCGTTATTCGTTTCTCGTTACTCGTTATTCGTTATTCGTTATTCGTTACTCGCTACTCGTTATTCGTTACCCGTTACTCGCTATTCGTTATTCGCTATTCGTAATATTAATCCGTGATTTTCCCTCCTTTATCGAACCACTTCACGATGATATCAATTTCATCTGCAGTAAGCATTCCGTCCTGTGGCATACGTCTGTTTGTGGGAGATACCGGATCAGCCACAGCAGATTTTATCAATTGATATTGTTGAGCAATAGCTGTATCATTATCGAAGGAAACGGGCCTTCCTGCCCAGGTGCCCGATGAATAGTGACAAGATGCACAATGATTTTCAATGATCAACTTCACCTGCGGAAAATATTTTTCAGTGCCTGGATTTGCCAGGTCATTATGGTTACATGCCGTAAAAGCTATCATGCAGACAACAGAAATACTACTATGAATTTTAGGATTCATCTTTTTCTGATTTAAAAGGATCAAGTTTTAGAAATGTCAGATATAATTTCTTAATCTGATTTGCCTATCCGGTCAGTTGATTTTATAAGTTGAAGGCAAGTTTGAGATTCAACCCTCGAATGTAATCCAATCTCCTATTAGCAGAACCAATGGAGATCGACTGGTCATTGATCAGATAGTGATCAAGCCCTTGTGTCCATTTTACTGAAACACTGAGATGTCGATTGATATGGTATCCAATTCCACCGTACAATGAAGTCATGTTGGAACTGATGATATTGTAAGAATTAAACGTACTCGCAACATTTGTGTCAGCAGTAGTATTGACACTTGAACCGAAGGTGACGATTGGATATTCGCTTCTGACCGTCGTACCAAAACCAAGGACCATCCCTCCTTCGACAAAAAATCTTTTTGTAAGTGTGTATTTTAAACCTGCACTGACTTCCCATTGACGTATGGATTGAACGAAATGATTGATGGCATTGTAATCTGTTGAGGAATTAACTTTCTCTCCCACAATATAGGTTTCGGAGTAATTCGTGTCTGCAATGATCGGGTCAGGGCCATTGATCAACAAAATATCCTTTTGATTACGTTGACTTAACGCACCTGGGTGGTAAGATCTCAATCCAACACTTGCTGCGAGGCTCAATCTTGAAGTGATAGCATAATCCGTACCTATAGCTGCGCTGAAGCCCAATCCTCTTTGACTTCCAGCCATAGCACTGATTGAAATATTCGGACTAAATACGTGTCTTGCCTTCGAAAATGAGGAATTGGCCGGCTGTATAAGCCCAATACCAGGATCAGCAAAATTATAAAATGAAACATCTGCAAATGGGAGAAATCCCAATGAAGAATTATATTGTCGAAGAGTTACTGGCCCGCCACCAGCAGATATTAAATCCAGTTGAGGAGAATTGATCTCAGCAACAAAAGAAGCATCTTTCTGGCTTTCATCTGCTTCAGAAACAACTGCAATTTCTTTAAGATCATCATTTTGCTTATTAGTTTGTTTCTCAGCAATAACTATTGATTTATGTTTTTCGAAATTATTGTTTGAATTTACTTTCTTTGAATTTTTGAAAGATGTTTTTGAAACTGAAGATGTGGATTCATTTTTCCTCCTTTCCCTATTTCCTTCATTCATTTTTACATCAGCACTTTTTGCTGAAGATTTACTTTCATTTATAATTGGTGATGATGTAGACAGCATTTGACTTTCAGTGCCGGATGAATTGATTTCATTTTTTGCAATTCCACTTACGGGAGTATTCATATTTTGAAGATCTGTAGATGGGGTATTTTCCTTCATTAGAAATAATGAAATGAGAATAGCGACAACTGCTATCGCTGATGTCCACCAGAATACAATGAATCGGCGGGAGCGATGTGCTAACGGCATTGATGTATCAAGCAACGACTGCATCTGTGACCAGCCTTGCTCGGGTGTGATTTTATATTGAGGACGTTCTTGCATGATTTTCATTTAGTATTAAAGACCTTAATCTCTCCCTGGCATGTGACAGATGCCACTTTGATGTTCCTGTACTTATATTCATCTTTATGCCGATCTCTTCATGTGAATAGCCTTCGATGGCAAACAACCTGAACACCTCGGCTGATCTTCCCGGTATCTGATCCAGGAGTCCGATTAAGTCCTGGAATTCGAGTGGATCACTTTGTGGTGCCTGTGCATGTTTCTCATCCGGCAATTCAAACTGAATGAAACGGATATAACTGTTTTCTTTTTTATAATAATCCGCCATGGTATGGTAGATCAATCTCCTTATCCATCCTTCGAATGAACCTTCACTTCTGAAGGTTCCGATTTTCTGGAAGACTTTTAAAAACCCATCATTCAATATCAACAAGGCTTTGTCTTCATCCTTGGTATACTTCAGGCACATCGACATCATCACCGGAAAGTGTTGCTTATACAACTGCTCCTGACACTTGCGGTCATTACGTATGCATCCTTGTATGAGTTCAGCTTCTGACAATTGAGCTACTTCTTATTCGTTTTTTTTATGAAATACATTCATCTCTTTTCCCATATTCATCAATGATTGATAATGTATATTTTATCATTGATCTTATCAACAAATTCATTGTATGCTGCGGGCATGTTGTCATCCATCTGGTCCAGTAACCAGAACTGATGTGTAGATCCCCGTTTAATTTCAAAATAAATTCCTCCCCAGTCACCGGCGTCAGGCTGGCCCTGGGTAACTTCCGTTTCATTTAAAAGTGCCTCAGGGAAAAAAGAATAAAGATCTCTTACCAATTGGAATTTTTCATCTGACCACTGTGTTGCACAATGACCCGGATAGAAAGTATCACTGCCGGGATACATATCCAACGTGTCTTCATAAAGCTTTGAATTGTCAACTTTATATATTTCGACACATTCTTCGCCGCCACATTTGCCATAAAAATGACCAAAGACAACGTAATCCGGCAATGTTCCAAAACCACACACTCCTACCTGATCCTTTTTACATGACATCATGTATAAGGCTATGAAAGGAAGAAGGGCAATAATGACTTTAATTTTCAATATCATATTGTTCTTATTAATTTATTAAAATAACAATCCTGTCCGTAATTCCACTCTACGGTAACTGATCTTATCTGTCAATTTTATTCCACCAAAATCAAATCCATCGGTTGTGAATGTGGCATTTTGAATTTTATACTCTATACCGAGATAATAGGTTACATCACCTCCTCCAAAACGCACACCAAATTCAGGACTGAAATGAAAACCACCTACGGCTTTTGTTGTACCTCTTGAACCATCTTTGAGCGCAATGCCATACCCAATTTTCAATGCGTAATACGGACTGATCCGTTGTGGTATTAAAAAACCTCTTGCTTCCGCATAGATGGGAATAATATTTCTGATCGAACTGAAATCATGCGTTTCAATTCCTGTGCCCAGACCTACACCCAGCAATCGATTAAACCTGTAGCCCATCGCGTGATGAATACCTGCACCCCCATTATATGAAACATTGATAAATCCTGAACTATTCTGATACCAGCCTTTTTCTTTAAAAGCGTAAGGCTTTGGACCTCTGGTTTCATTCATCATGTTCAAGCCCTTTTCGTCTGGCATCTGTATATCCTGTAGTACTTTATGAATATCTTTTTTGGGAATGACCACAACAGCACCTGTGGATAATTGAAATTCCAAACCGCGCTCATATTCCCACTTGAGTATGGTTCCGGTCAGCCTGCTGCCATCCTTCAGCCAAACGATATCTATCGGTTGTTTATCGTTAGCCTGACTGATTAAACTATGGCTCGCGAAAAACGCTAATATGAAAATGGTGCAGTTAATAATTGATTTCATGTGCATTGGTATTCAAATGATATAAAATGCAAAATATTTTATTGATGAACATTCATCACTATCATAAGCTTTAATTTGAGTTTGTTGATATCAATCATTCATTTCATCTGTTTATGATAAAGGAAGTCCTCTCTCACCAACATCCAGAAAGAGAACTTCCCATTACTCAATCCTTATTTCCCTATTGAAATTTTACTGATCTGCTTAAGATCACTTCTGATTTTTGCATCAAACTGATACAATCCATCTGAACCTATCACCATCACGAGGTCACCCGGAGGAAGTACAATCACATCCCAACCAAAGAAACCGGATACTCTATCCAGTAGATTTTTATCAATTTTTAGATTTTCAGAAATATCAAATGTTTTCAACCCGAATTTTCCCTCACACAGATAAAGTGTATTGTCTACGATAGAAAGGCCATGAGGATTGTCCATTGGATACGATTTGATCAAAGAAGGATTGTTGAGATTCGATACATCAATGACATCGAGCTGATTGACAAAACCCTGGCATGCATTTCCATCTCTTAATGTTACATAAGCGGTATTGCCTGATACTGCAACAGGGTCACATGCTGTAGCATGACTAAATGTCGATCTGAATTCAGGTGATTCAGGATTTGAAATATCATAAATGAGCAAACCTGAATTAGAACCGATGAATAAATTATTTGCCATCGGGAACAATGTCTCCACGCCCCATTGAACATCTAATTTGTTTTTAAGCACAGGCAATGATTGGGTGACATCAAATATTTTAATTTGCGCACCGTCAATAGTATAGAGATAATTATTGACTGCAGTAAATCTTGCCATTGATCCGCCAGTCACCACATTGCTGCTCACGGCAGATCCTGAATTTATTCCTGCACCAAAAACCGAAACATCCTTTACCATCACCAAATCTTCATTGAACCATATCCCTCTTCCCCAATTAATATCATTACAATCTATCGTGAGCTTCGTAGGCGTAGGAACATATTC
Source organism: Saprospiraceae bacterium (assembly GCA_040004485.1). GTDB lineage: Bacteria > Bacteroidota > Bacteroidia > Chitinophagales > Saprospiraceae > Opimibacter. Next base: position 5,577 of record JBDUAU010000098.1, on the reverse strand, counting down.
AACAAGGTATCCGAGTTGATCATTGAATGAATAGAAGCTTTGGAATACATCCTGTACACGATTCACTTCAACCGGAGCTGTTGGATTTGAAATATCAATGCCTACCAAATCCAGGTAGTTGTCTGCATAGAGGATGTCATTGTTGACTGCCATATCCAGTGTGCCTGGCAAATCGATGAAACCGATATTGACCGGTGATTGCGGATTGCTATTATCGATCACGTGTATTCCTTTGTTCATCTCATTGATCAGCAGGTAGCCTTTGTAGTAGAAGATCTTTCCGGGTGATTCGAGCGATCGGGCTGCTCCGAAGGAGGCCGGGACTCTCATCTCATCTATGCGTTTGAAAACAGGTTCGTAAGCGATGTACTCCTCAGTCCGGGTACAGCGATCTTGTTCGCAGCCGGTCAGGAAGAAAGAAGCCGCCAGAACGGCCAGAAATGAAAATTGGAATATTGATTTCATGATAGAATGATTGTTTGACCTGATAGACCTTAAAAGGGCTGTTTTGGTTGGGTGTTTCTGAGATTTATTTGACCTTAATTCTAATCTTAACGTCGCTGGTTACCGGTTAGTGGTGTTTTAGATTAGGCAAATTAAAATTTAAAAACTGCGAATATTTCGGAATCCACATCAGTATGTGCATAACTATCCAGAGGCATTGAATTTCAACCTGTTACAACAGTGTGGCACACCTAGGTGTGGCACACCTAAGTGTGGCACACTTTAGGTTGTGATGAAGGACAAGGGAGGAGGGGGATTGGATTGCCCTAATCCTTAAAATACTTCTATCAAACTGGTTTCATTTCTGGATTTTGGCATAATTGACTTTCATCCCATCCAACCGATCAAGATGCTGCTTGAGCCTAACCGAAAACTCATCCCAATTCCGCCGACTGGAAGGAGTCCACAGGACCTCCGCTAAAGCAATAGCCCTCGGGTAGGCCATATATTCCACCTTCTCGGGTGTGTCGATATATTCAGTCCATAGATTTCCCTGGGCACCCAGGATATGCTTCCCCTCTGCCTCAGTAAGCTCTGCAGGGATAGGATCATATGAATATACTTTGTCAAGCGGCGTAAACCCACCGATGGCAAGAGGTTCAGTAGCCCGGTCACCCTGATAGTGATCAAAATAACAATAACCACCCGGAGTCATAATCGCATCGTGACCTGCTTTGGCAGCATCAATTCCTCCCTGTACTCCTCGCCATGACATCACTGTTGCATTTGGTGCTACCCCGCCTTCAAGGATTTCATCCCAACCTATGATGGTTTTCCCTTTTGCGTTGAGATATTTTTCAATGCGTTGAATAAAATAACTTTGTAATTCATTCGCATTTTTCAATCCTTCCTTGTTCATCAGGTTTTTACAAAAATCACTCTTTTCCCAACTTGTCTTCACGACTTCATCGCCACCGATGTGTATATATTTTGAAGGAAATAATGAAAGCACTTCATCAAGAACATTTTCAAGAAAAACAAATGTTGAATCTTCGGGACAAAATACATCTCCGAATACTCCCCATGTCGTTGCCGTTTTAAATGGACCGGCGGAGCATGCAAGTTCTGGATAAGCAGCAAGTGCCGCCAGACAATGACCGGGCATTTCAATTTCAGGAATGATCGTCACAGCGCGGTCTGCAGCATATTCCACCACATCCTTAATTTCTTGCTGTGTGTAGAAACCTCCATATCGGGTACCGTCATATCGGGGTGGCTTTTCTCCAAAACGACCTATAAGGGTTTCATCTCTGTATGCAGCTACTTCCTGAAGCTTTGGATATTTTTTGATTTCGATACGCCATCCCTGGTCATCGGTGAGATGCCAATGAAAATAATTCATTTTATAATACGCCAGCAGATCAATATATTTCTTGACAAACTCAACAGGCATAAAATGACGACATACATCGAGGTGCATGCCGCGATAAACAAAACGAGGTTGATCATTTATGTCAACTAACGGAACGGACCAATGACGGTGAGGGCCCTTTGAATCAGGAACTGCATCCAATCGCATGATCTGTCTCAAAGTTTGCATTGCATAGAATACACCCAATTCAGATCCCGCAACAATCAAGATACCTGAAGATTCGATTTTAAGACTATACGATTCAATATTGTAGTTGTTGTAGACTAAAGTTATTTTGATCAGATTCGATGAATCCTTAAGAGCAGATTTATCATGCAGAAAAGGAAGTATATATCCGCTTTTTTTTTGAAACACTTCATTGAAAATCCTGAAGGGATCAAAATGAGGAAAGTTTTTTGCATTGGTCAGGATTTTCATTTTCTCATCAATCAACAGAAATCCTAATCCGGCTTGCATGGCAGCAGGGAGTGGGGCGATAGCGAGATTGCCTTCAACCGTTTCAGTTTGTGATGATGAATGACTGGCACATCCTGGCAGAAGGAAAAAGCTCAGAAGAAGAAGTGTAGATAACTTAGACATAAATGAAATCATCAGGACATTCAGTATTTTAAGTTGGCGAAAAGAAAAGGTATATAGATTTGAAGTTTTATAATTCAATTAATGGTTGGTGATACAGAATTCAAATTATACTCTTCAATTAACGGTTGTTCATATGGATTTGAAGTTACAAACTTCAAATAGCGGCGGGTGATACAGATTTCATAATATAAACTTCAAATAGCGGCTGTCCATATAGATTTGAAGTTACAAACTTCAAATAGCGGTACTTTCACTACATCACCCGATCTTCTGATCCGCCAGCAAATTCCAAAGCTTATCTTTCAACCGATCCAAGCCGTATCCACTGACCGCAGATATAAATACAAAGTCAATATCTTCAGGCAATGTAGGTTTTAGCAATTTCTGCATTTCTTCATCGATCATATCACATTTGGTGATGGCGAGCAGTCTTGGTTTGTCAAGCAATTCTTCATTATACATCTCGAGTTCATGGTACAGAACTTCAAAATCTTTTTTGATGTCATCTGTATCACAAGGGATCATGAATAATAATACTGCATTGCGTTCGATATGTCTGAGAAAACGATGGCCAAGTCCCTTTCCAAGATGTGCATCCTCAATGATCCCCGGAATATCTGCGATGACAAATGATCGGTTGTCACGATAGGCTACAAACCCAAGATTAGGTGTGAGTGTCGTAAACGGATAGGATGCGATTTTTGGTTTTGCTGCAGAGACAGAAGCCAGCAAAGTTGATTTACCTGCATTCGGAAAGCCTACAAGACCCACATCTGCAAGAATTTTTAATTCAAGTATCCGCCATCCTTCCTGAAAGGGCTCACCAGGTTGTGCATATTGCGGTGTTTGATTGGTAGGCGATTTGAAATGATCATTACCCCACCCTCCTCTGCCGCCTGGCATCAGGACAAATTCCTCCTGGTCTTTTGTAATCTCAAATATTACTTCACCTGTATCCGGATCTTTTGCAACTGTGCCGAGAGGAACTTCAAGAATCACGTCTTCACCGGAAGGACCGCTTTTGAGTGTGCCCATACCTGGCTTACCACTTTCTGCGATGACATGCTTTCTGTATTTGAGATGCAGTAGCGTCCATAGCTGTGAATTGCCACGACAGATGACATCACCACCACGACCACCATCTCCTCCATCAGGTCCGCCTTTCGCACTGACTTTATCTCGAAGGAAGTGTGCTGAGCCCGGGCCACCGGCACCAGACTTGCAATGAATCTTTACGTAATCAACAAAGTTTTGTTCAGCCATCAGACGTAGAGACTGTCGATTGCCTCACACAGGCAGGAAAATATTTCATCAATCGAACCGAGGCCAGAAATTTTGAATGCCTTTCCTCTTTTATCGTAGTAATTGTAAATAGGCGCTGTCTTGGACTGATAAACACGAAATCGATTCCTGACCACATTCTCATCACTATCATCTGAACGATTGGAATCTTGACCTCTTTTCAAAATACGATTGACAATCTCTTCTTCAGGCACTTCGAGAAGAATAAGGGCATCAATCTGTTGATTCATATCCGACATCAGATGATCGAGAGCGTCTGCCTGAGGTTCAGTACGTGGAAATCCATCAAAAATGAATCCCTTCGCTTCGCTATGCGCAAGCATTCTGTTACGAAGCATTCCGATAGTCACTTCATCAGGTACAAGTTCACCCCTGGACATAAATTCGTGGGCCTGTTTGCCAAGCTCCGTTCCGTATTCTATTTCAGATCTGAACATATCGCCGGTAGAAATATGAAAAAGGCCATAGACTTTCTCAAGCTTTGCAGCCTGCGTACCTTTTCCACTTCCGGGAGGACCAAACAGAATAAGATTGAGCATTTTGGATGTTAAATATGATTTACGAAGGGGGCTAAGATAGTGTTATAAAGGGGAATAGGGGAATCAGTAAGCTGTAAACGGAGATCTGTGATCAGTGATCAGTGATCGGTGATCAAGACAAGGTATTTGGAAATTAGGATTCACTAAGGCTAATAAACTTTTGTAAATCAGAAATTAACTTTTTCAAGTATCTCTCTATCTTCTTTGCTTTATCCACTTAATCATCTGGAAGTAAACAACTTATATGCAGTTGGCTCCTTTTGTCCAATCTGAATCGTCAAAATATAAACTCCGGGAATTAAATCAAGATGATCAAAGGAATAAGCGATGTTATTTGGAACCGCTTGATCATTTCGAATGAGTCTTCCGGAGGTATCGAATAATTTTATCTGAACCTGCTGATTGATGATGCTGCTAAAACTGATATTTATTCTGTCCGAGAATGGATTCGTCAATACATAATTCACCACATCGGGATCTACCTGTCGACGTACTACAATCGTATCTGTATAAAATTGATAAGCATAATTAATCGATGGATTTTCATTGATGACACTTAGTCTGTAATAAATCACTTTACGCAGGCTCTTGTCCACTCGTGTATATTCATGCGGGAAAGTGCTAACAATACCAACTGCAGGCTCATCAATCACAGGCGTAAATCCTAAGCCTGTATAAGATCGCTCGAGAATAAATTTACGGCATTGATATTCTATGCCCGTTCCCCAGGTCACTGTTATATCCTGATCACCGGTGTAACTCGCATTGAATTTTGTTATGGTCGTTTTTAAATCACCATCGTATCTCGTGATTTCAAAATTATCAATTGCAAGCCCTTTGGACTGTACAATGAAATCTGATCTGAATACATATCTAAAACATACCTGGGTTTGATTGGCCAGGAAACTAATGTCCTTGTTGTAAACTGTCCAGGCCGGCTGCGAATTAGTAAAATAAGAAGAGCCAACAGGGAAAGCAAGATTGGCTGTGTTTTCATTTGTAAAGTTGTACCAATTCGGATCATCATCCTGATTCCCTAATTGATCCCAGTTCAATCCGGCATTGAGAGAGTACTCCAGGCGGAATCCATCATTGTGACTTTGTATTGCAAATTTCCCGGTAAAAGAAAGAAGATATAAACCCTGACCAGTCATGTCAAACATGGGTGTATACAATTCTGCATCAGTATTATTTTCATAAGAAGGATCACTAATTCCAAGTACCCATGCATTTGCTCCACTCGCAGTTCCATCTTTACCGGGCAATACAGATTTGCCTCGT